>JAQBOS010000643.1 GCA_028287925.1 Mucilaginibacter sp.
TGCAACGTGTCCTGGTACTTGACGACCATGAAGCTATTTTAGAAGTCGTCACAGAGGCTCTCCGGTATGAGCAGTTTGAAGTCCTGGCTATCCGCCAGGGCAGGGAGTTTTTTAGCGCCGTCCGGGATTTTGGGCCCGACCTGATCCTGCTGGATTATAAACTGGCCGATGTGAACGGCGGCGACCTTTGCCGCCATCTAAAAGAAATGGAAGCCTACCGGCATATCCCCGTGGTCATCTTTTCAGCCTATTTTAACCCGGGTGACCCGCATCAACCAGAAGATTGCGATGGTTACCTCTATAAACCTTTTGACCTGGCCAGCTTGTTTGAGGTGGTTCATCATCACTTGAATAACTTCAGTGATCGCCGCTTTACAAAATATCCTGTTTGACCGGGGATCGGGTCAGATAGAAATTAAACACCTGGTTGCCTAGCCTAAAAAACATTATACCGTTAAAACAGATTGTCTTCGAATCCGGGGCAGCCTCTCTTTTTCCGTTTTTTTTAAATAGCCTAAAGTATTTTTCCTACCCGTTAGTTTATAGGTATATGCAATTGTTACCTTTGCGCTTTCAACAAATGAATAGCCATGAGCGAACTTGCACCCTGTCCGATCTGCCAATCTCCCTATACTTATGAACTGGAAAGCCTATTGGTTTGCCCGGAATGCGGGCATGAGTGGAAGCCCTCAGAAGAACCGGCAGATGATGAAGCCTTTGTCGTAAAGGACAGCAATGGCAATATCCTTGTGGACGGCGATACGGTCGTAACGATCAAAAACCTCCCTGTAAAAGGCACCTCGCAAACCATCAAAGCAGGCACCAAGGTCAAAAACATCCGTTTGGTGGACAGCGATCATAATATTGATTGTAAAATCGAGGGTTTCGGCGCGATGGCACTAAAATCAGAATTCGTTAAAAAAGCCTGATAGCTGCCCCATCAGGAACTGCAACTTTAATCATTTATCTTTGGGTACGCTTATGCTCTACGATTTTAACGGGTTCACGGATGATGAAAATGCAAGGGCGGTTTGGGACGGTACCTTTTCAGCAGCATGATATTGGTAAAATGTGGGCGCCGCTTACCCGGACAAGCACGAATTAATCTGACGTTCCGGCTCATCATCTGAAGAATTACCGCTAATTTCACCATATATTAAATCGAATGTTATGCGTGCACAGATCACTCCGTTCCTGCTGTTTAATGCCGAGGCCGAAGCGGCAGCCCGTTTTTATGTTTCCCTATTTAATGGCAAATTGTTAAATATTCAGCCTTATCCGGACGGTACGCCGATGCCGAAAGGTACGGTCATGACGGCGACCTTCGAAATATTAGGGATGACGCTGACCGCATTGAACTGGGGACAACCGGCCAATTATACCGAGGCGGTTTCTTTCGCGATTGAGCCGGAAACCCAGGAAGAAGTTGACCATTACTGGCATACGCTAATCGGTGATGGCGGGCAGGAAATGCCTTGCGGCTGGCTGAAAGACAGGTATGGCGTAACCTGGCAGGTAGCGCCCGAGGTGCTGCCGCGGCTGATGAACGATCCTGACCCTAAAAAGGCATCCGCAGTAATGCAAGCCATGATGAAAATGAAAAAGATCATCATTAAAGACCTGGAGGAGGCTTACGACGGGGCCTGACCGCTGGTGAAACTTATTTTTTCCCGCTGTTTGGAAAATTCACGCCCGGCCCGAAATAGCAGTCATTCCCGGTGATCCAGCAGTTCCCTACTTACCCGAAATCAAAATTTTAGTGGTACTATAATTACCGGTTGCATCTTTTTTCGCGAGGGCAACTACCTTATCGCCGGGCGATAGCTTTTTGTTGGTTACCGAGTAGGTTGTTACCGGGATATTAGCGGGCACTTTAACGGCCCGGGATTTTTCCTGGTATTGGATCACTAAGGAAGCGCCATCGGCTTTCTGTACACCGCCATTGGTCATCCGGGAGGCTGCGCCATTGGTCATCCGGGAGGCCCCACCATTGGTCATCCTGTTGCCTATACCCGTTTGCGCATCCATCATAAAACTGCCTTCACCTAAACCCCGCAATTCTTCAGGGAAGATGTGAATTTCTGTAGCCCGATCAGATCCATCCGCTTGTTTCTGCGTTGTTACACCAATAAACGAAGTGTTTTTTACAGCAGCCAGGCTGCTTGGAGTCCTGGTATAGAGCTGCAATGAATCATCCAGCATGACCGTTTGCGTGCTGTCTTTCGTTTTTATCGTTATTTTTTTTGAAGCTACATTGATCACCGTACCCCTGGCCAGGATCATTCCATCGGGGTTCCTGGGAACTGCATTGCCATCGCTGTCAGAAGCCAGCTTTGTTTTTGAGGAATTACTTGGGTTGGATGTACAGCCATAGGAAAGGGCCAAGCCTAAAGCCAATATAACCAATAAAATTTTCGGGAGTGCTTGTGTTTTTAATAATGCTTTCATGGCTTTGTATTTTATAGGTGGTGTAGAGTCTGGAAATCTGAAAGGATAGCGGCTAATCTCCGTTATACCGGGGCATAGTTCCTCCTTTTTTAAATAATAACAACCAGCTATAAACTTTGTTCATCCTCTAAAGAATGACCCCGAAAATACAAAGCGAATCCCTAAAAAACCGAACTTTGGGCTTATGGAAATAGGAATAGACAGCTTCGCCTCGGCCATGTACGGGTCTAACGAATTGAGCAGCGCAGACGCGATGGAACAACTGCTGGATAGAATTGAAGCCGCTGATCAGGCCGGCCTGGACGTTTTTGGCATCGGCGAACACCATAAAAAAGAGTTTTTGGATTCATCAACGGCTGTTATTTTGGCTGCTGCTGCCGCACGCACCAAAAGAATTCGTTTGACCAGCGCGGTTACCGTACTGAGCGCCGCCGACCCGGTAAGGGTTTACCAAAGCTTTGCCACCCTCGACCTGATCTCCAAAGGCAGGGCGGAAATGGTCGTTGGCCGCGGCTCCTCTATCGAAGCCTACCCGCTTTTCGGTTTTAACCTGAATGATTATGACGCGCTGTTTAAAGAAAAGCTCGATTTATTATTAAAAATCCGCGACAATGAGTTTGTCACCTGGCAGGGCAGGTTCCGTGCGCCGCTAAACAATCTGCCGGTGACCTCCAAAGGGGTTAAAAACGGCAAATTCCGGTATTTTTAAATTCATTCAAAGTGTTGATAATCAGCAAAATATAGTTATTTGAAATTATTTTAAACCGCTCCAATTTTTCATGGCATGCAAGAGGTCATCGGTTCGACTCCGATATTCTCCACATTGATAATCAGGCATTTACGGAACAGGTAAATGCCTTTTTTCTTTCTGATAAAACATTTTTCCGAAACTTTCCGTCAAGTAAAACAAGCAACCCAATATAAAATACATTATTTGGATTGAAAATAGCCGTCAGCAACGGTTTAAGTCTTCTTTTCATCAGCCGGCGAACAATTTTTCTGGAATATTTAGAGTTATGTCAGATCAACATAAAGGGATCATTCCATTGATATTTACTGGATCAGAGCCTGATCTGTGCTGAAATCTTAATCCCGAAGTTTTTAGCACTTCCATTCAAAGCATTGTTATTATCCCTGTAAGTAAGGCGATGGATAAAATCGACCCTAAAGAATTTAAAGATATTTTCAACTCCATAGCCTGCTTCAACGTACGGGGTAGTACCCAGGCCTTGTAACTTAAGGGTATTGCGGTCAAGAATATTATTTTGGTTAGTTTGTGATATGCTGCCATACAAAATATTTGCTGTTCCAACCAGGCGCCATTTAAAATTCTTAATTACGGGTATCGTGTTTAATAGCAGCCCTTCAAAATGCTGCGTATAACTCAAACTGGCGTATTTGTCGCTGGCAAATTCGAAAAAGCGCATCAGGTTAAAGGCATTGGGATTATAAATGAAGGTGGTATTGCCAAGGTGGTTTTCCAATAGAGGAAAAGGAACACTTGAGGGGATATAGCCTGCCGAAAATGAATATTTCCCTCTTCCAAGACTACCCATTTTTAAGGTCTGGGTTACATTAAAACTGAATTTGTGATAGGTTACATCACTGCCGAATAAATTTTTCAATCCCAATGTGTACCTGAAAGTAAATTCAGGCTTGGAAACATCCGATTTAATACTGACCGGGCGATTGATAGTTTCTGAAAGCAGGGGCTGAACTCCCGGAGACCATTTGGTTTCAAACTGAAATTCGGAAACAAATAATTGCTGACTTATGCCACCCTTAGGATCATTAAAGTTAAACTGGAATAACGGATCTAAAGACCACTGTGAAAAACTGATCTTTTCTGTAAAACCTTTAATCAGGTCACGGCGGATATAGAAGTTCAACAAATCCTGATCAAATACTTTTCGTTTATCAATACGGCCAAATCGCGTAAATGCAGAAAACAGGTTATTGCGTTGGTACAAATAATTGTCGCTCAATAAGGCCACCTGGTTCAGGTCATGCGTAAAGCTGATACCCGCTTCTGTCCAATGCTTCCGGGATAGTATATAATCTACTGAAGCGCCATATTTTACGTCCAGATCTTTAGAACCATAAGCAACATAACCGCCCAATATCCATTTTTTATCGAAATCTGAATTTGTTTTGAACCCTAGCCTGATCCGGTTTCCTTCCACATTATTATAACTATAAGTATTCAGGAAAGGCCCCAGGCTGATATTGCCTGCCCTGTAATAGCCATTGATCAGCAGATCTGCAGCTGTAAGGTAGTTTTTAACCGTTGGAAGCGTCTTAACCGTATCAATCAAACTATACACCGATTTTTCAGCATTCGTTAACGAATCGGGCCTGTTCATGTCCCAAAAATGATTATCCACTAGTTGCGCATCCGGTTCTACGGTAATATTATCCTTAAAAAAGTCAGGCGGATAAACCCTGTCGGTATTTACTATTTTATTTACAGTGTAAAATTTGGCCAGCAGGCCGCTTGAGTTGCTCGAAAGTTGATCAACCTCCACTAAAATACGGGTTTTTACCGGCAACCATGGCCTGTCAGGTGTCTTGCCGTCCATCTGTTGCTGAACAGAGATCCGGTGGATGAAATTTAAATTTGCTGATGGCTCAATAGTTGCCTTGATCTGGTATAAAGCATAATTCTCCTGCGCTATCCATATTGTACCGGTAAAAGCAAGGTCCCGCGAGCGCTTGGGTTTAAAGGAGATCTGGTAACAGGTTTTTCCATCTACTATGGCATTCCGATTTTCCAGTTCATAGTCATACCAATTTTTCCAGCCGTCAGAAACTGGGGATGCAAATTCCTTTCCTGCGGCGCTAACGAAATTTTTATAGAAGTTATATTGCTGAAAAGTACTGCCTGTTAACTGTGAAAGCAGAGCGCCATCTTCAAAACCAACGCCATTTGTTTTTGTTTTTTTTATGTCCTCCCGCTTAGCCTCCGGATTACTTTGATAAAAGAAATCAGAAACGGTTTCTGAAAGAAATAACGGGAGCACAGGCATATTATCAACCCCTGCTATTTTCATACTATCTGCCATTGAAATTGCCTGCTGGATAAATTTCTTTTTCAGTAAATTAGAACTGAAGTTGCTCGCGTCCAATTCAATGCGGCTATAGCTCTCCAGCTGATAAGATTTTATACTACGCGGGTCGTTCACCGGCTTGTGCTTAACCATTTCCTTTAAAATTGCCCAGGCTGGGTTTACGTAACCTTTCGGTGTGATCCTGACCTCGTTCAGTGATTGGGAGGAGGGTTTTAACTGAATATTTATAGTTTGTTCCGCTGCACGGCCAATCAGAAATGATTGCTGCAAATATCCTATGCAGCTTACCATAATAGAGTCGCTCTTTTTTATAAACTCCAATTTAAATAAGCCGTCAAAATTTGTGCTTGTACCTATGTCTGTCCCTTTAACACCAATAGTAGCATAAGTAACCGGCTCACCAGTGTTTGCATCCGTTATTTTACCCTTAATAAGTACTTTTTGCCCAATAACCTGCTGACTTCCCAATAGTAAAATGGAAAGGAAGAGCAATGATCCGGCAAAGAGTTTTATCATGAGTGATTTTATACAAAAGTCAATTTGGTACAAAGGCAGATGTCGTCAATATTACATCTTCCGGCTAAGCAAAGTTTTACTGAAATTAAAAATGGCTGCCAATAACAGGCAGCCAAATCATGTGCAATCATTAATCAGGGAAATTAATCTTGCGTAAGAAAATTACCTTTCTCATCAAACACCAGGTCCTTACCTTTTACTTCGGCCTCGTACCTTAGGGTGCCTTTAGCATCAGTTACTTTACCGGCCTCAGTTATTTTAACCCCTTTATAATGTTGTTTAACATAAGTGAAAACACCTGCCGGTAAATCACTCACTTTTATAGCCACAACCTGTTCAATGAAAGTTCCGTCAGGTGTGAACTGTACTGACATATCTTCCCCTGACTTACCACCCCAGTTTGCTTCATAGTTCCCCTTTTCTTTTTCCCAGCTTACGTCGGCAGCGGCGGGATACTTTGCAGTTAACGCCGATTTTACTGTTACCGGAACAAAGGGGCTTTTTACTCTCTGGGCATTTACAGCAGTGATTGCTGCCACACCCATTAACATACTTAAAATGATCTTCTTCATATTTATTTGTTTTATTTGTGTTCAATAATAGCTTATCAATGATTTTAAACCGGGATAAGCAGAAACAAATCACCTGAAATTATTGTAATGGATTTGTTACATAAACATCCGGGTCAATTCTGGTTTATTTTGGTATTTCACCTATCGGAAAATCATTTAACTTATTTTAACGTTAATTTCTACCAGATTTGTTAAAAATTCAGAGTGGTACTTCAATTACTTTCTGATTATACAATTACGTGTTAGGCTATCAATTAATTACAGATGAAGGAATAATTCTTTGGTTCAATTAACGGCTTAGCCAAAATCCTGAAAAGCTAAAAACAATTGGAAGGGATATTATTTATTACAGTGAGCACTTAAAAAAAAGGGTATATATTAACAGCAGCCCATTACCTGTTTAAGTATAGTGGTTATTTATCAATTGCTTTACCGCTTACAAAAGCTAAGATCTTTTTTGATTCTTCCGGATATACGGTGATGTGATGTGTTCGTACCAGGTATGGGATTTCCTTTTTACCGCCTTTTGATGCAACTGAGATCACGTTTGATGGTTTTAGCGGCATATGGCAGTCAATACAATTGTTTTTAATCAATGTACCAAGCTTGGGAGCCATTTTGCAAAAATTATGATTGGTTTCATTATGGCATTTCGTGCATTTTTGCGAGTAGGCAACCAGGTTAGCACTTTCATTTACATGTACATTATGGCAGGTGTTGCAATCCATATTGCTCATTAAAAAGCATTTACTTGCTGCCAGTAAACCGTTTTGATTGCCATGGACATCAAGCGTTGCCGGGTTAGGATCCTGGTACGAAAAGCTTGGCTCTTTAAATTTTGACAGCGTATCGCCCATTTTAAATTTAAATACCGATTCCAGGTAAACATCTTTACCGCCGCCGTGGCATACTGCACAGGCATCTAATTTTTGTGCCCTTGTTAATGATGAATATTTAACAATATACTTTCCCTTTTTCTCACCAGGATTAGCAGTATGAAAATTTACATGGTTAGCGGCCGGGCCATGGCACCTTTCGCAATCAATACTATAAACAATTGAACTTTTATTAAACTCGGCTTCCTGCTTTTCCAGGTTGGTAATTGGCAATTGTTCTATGTAACTGCTATGGCACTCAAAACAACGCTGTATTACAGGCCTGTCAAAATAGGCATGGTTTTTTGGAACATAGCCAGGGCTGTTTGTCCAGCTTTTTAAAGAGGTGAAGTACGATATTGGCAGCTCAAACAGCTGTTTGTCTTTCCAATATAAGTAGGATTCTGCCTTTCTGCCGCCAAATGTAATATCAAAACGTTCGGCCCTTACCTGCTTCCCATCTTCATAAGCAACCTGGTATAAGCTGTTGCTGCGCTTCTCCATAATCACTTTGGAGCGATCGGTAATTGAAAAAACATTGTGATTATTAACAAAACTTCCATGTATGTTATGGACAGATGCCGGTTCGGATGATTGATAATGTGCTGTTTCCAGGTATGCCGTATAAATGGCTTTATGGCACTTTATGCATTTATCCGAACCGGCATAGTTATCTCCCCTGGCATCTGTTTTTTCCGACTGATTTATATATTGGATATAAATGGCAGCAATAGGCATCAAACAAATCAGTATTAAAAAATAAATGCGCTTACTTTTCATTATAGTGTGCCAGTGTTATTAATTAGTGCCTGTAATTACCATTTATAAGTTGCAACAGCACCGCCAGGCAGTGTTGTGGTAACAATTTTTGAGTTAAATTTCAGGTTGAATGACTGATCGCCGGTTGATGTATTTATTACGATGAGCACCTTGGAGCCATCAGTATTTTTAAACGCTACGTTCAACAGGGTGTTTTGCTGATCCGAAGCTATCCTCACTGCACCGGGCCTTACAAATTTTGATGCGTGTGCTATAATATAATAAGCAACATTACGTGTAATTTCGGGGCTTATAGTTACTGCTCCCAAACAGGTACTGCACCCGCCTGCGGTATGCGGGCCGTTATTCGGGTCGGTAGCCAGTACCCATTCCAAAACGTTGCGGCTCCAGTTACGGGTTGCTCCAACAATCAGGTTGCTTATATGCCATGCCAAAGCGCTGCCAAACTGGTCGCTTTGAAATGTTGCCTGTTCAGTAAAATAAATGTTTTTAGCAGGATAGGCATCATGTACCGGTGATAAAGCATTTATAGAGCCACCATAAAGGTGAAAGGCGGATCCGTCAACATAAGGATTGGCTGCGGCATCTGCCAAAATTTGAGTTGCATATTCAGGATGGTCGGCATTATGATCGTAAACAATAATTTTTGTAGTTATTCCGGCGGTTTTAAATGCAGGCCCCAAATTATTTTTAATGAAAGCGCCTTCATCTGCCGACAGCATCAGCATAGCAGGCGTATTATTAGCATTTAAAGGTTCATTTTGAGGGGTAATGGCATCAATAGTGATCCCTGCTGCCTTCATTCCCTGGATGTATTTTACAAAATAATTTGCATAGGCATCAAAATAGGCTGGTTTTAAACTACCGCCTGTAAAGCTATTACTATCCTTCATCCAGGCCGGGGCGCTCCACGGGCAAGCCAAAATTTTAATATTTGGGTTGATAGCTATTATTTTCTGCAAAATGGGGATCAGGTCAGTTTGTTCTTTAGCAAGACTAAAGTTTTGCAAGGCAACATCGCCGGCAACATCATCATAGCTAAAAGTACCTGCGCTCATATCTGATGCACCAATGGTTATCCGGATATAGCTGATGCCAATGCTGGTTGAGTCTGTAGCAAATAACTCTCTTAACAATGCTGTTTTTTTTGCATCGCTTAAACTATTAATCAGGTAAGCGCTGCCGCCTGACAGGCAAAAGCCAAAGCCATCAATTGTTTGATAGGTTTGCGTGGTATCAACATTTATGGTTGTATTTTGATTTGAACCGGCACTAAAAACAAGCGATACATTTTGTTTATTCAACAGCTGAAACTGATCAGCAGTGGTAACCCACATTGAAACATCGGTTTTAACCGGGGTAACCGGTTTTACGGGCGGTGGTGTTTCGCCCCCGCCGATGGGCGACTTTTTACTGCATCCAAACCCGAATGCTAAAAACCCTGATATCGTAACCATTAAAGCGTATTTCCTGATCTTTTCCATAAGTATTTTTTAAATAATTAAAAACATATCCGGCAGATAATTTCAGGCATAATGATCATGCCTGATTTTTCGACCCAGTGTTAAATTAATTGGTGATGATTTGAAATATTTTATAGCTAAAGCGCTATAATTAATTGGTGATCATTTTATAATAACGCACATAATCAACCTGCATGGCGGTAGGGAAAATGGAATCGTCAACACCTTGTGAACCACCCCAATCACCGCCAATAGCCAGGTTTAATAATATGTGAAATGGTTTATCAAATGGCCACGTTGCTGAGTTCCCTGTTTTATCATTTAAAAAAGTAAATACCAGCGTATTATCATAATAGCCTTTAATACCATCGGGGGTCCAGTCAGCACGGTAAATGTGGAAATCAGTTTCGGCAGTTGGGATATTTAAAGTGCTTGTTTTAGAGTTTCCGCCAAAGTTGGTTTGGTCATGAATACTAAAGTGAACATTATTAGGATCAAAACCCACCATCTCCATAATATCAACCTCGCCCGAGTTTGGCCAGTTACCATAGGCATAATCATTTGGCAACATCCAGATAGCGGGCCAGGTTCCTTTACCCGCCGGCAATTTGGCTTTTACTTCAATACGGCCATAAAGCAAATCGTTCGAAGCTTTTGATACCATGCGCGATGAAGAGTAATTCATCCCGCCAATAGTTTCTTTTTTTGCAGTTATGGTTAGTATGCCATTGGTAATACTTGCATTGTTAACTGTATTGGTATAGTATTCCAGCTCATGGTTCCCCCAGCCGCCTCCGCCTACGTCATATCCCCATTTACTAGGGTCGGGAGCACCATCCGTATCAAACTCATCTGCCCAGGCTGCTGTTGTATCAAACGTATATACTTTAGGCGTTTGTGTAACCGGTACAAACGGGGGTAATACAGCCTGTTTTTTTGAGCATGATAACAAGCCTGACGCTAAACATAGAAATAATATAAAGTTTGATTTTTTCATAAAGTAATTTTTTTTGTAACAACAGGCTGCCTAAATAAACAGCCTGTTGTTTGTATTATTACTATTAATTAACCCCTCTTAACGTTACGTTGGTAAAGGAAATACCGGTAAGTCCAGTATCCTGGCCACCGCATTTAATTACCAGGTAGTAAGTATCAGTGGTTGGAGCAGTGAAGGGATCACCACTACCTGAACATGAAAGTGCTGATAGTTTACCATTAAAAGGCGACTTGCCGCATCCCGAAAATGTATTTAAAGAAATTGGTTTAATACCAGTATTGTAATCCTGGCCGTTAACAGGCTTCTTGGTATCAACCCAAACTTCAAACCAGCTATTAGTGGCGCCGCTGCCCGAAACTATCATATCAACCATGTACTTTTTTCCGGCAGTAAGGTTAAAGGCCTGGTAAATAGCACCGGCCTGGTAGCCGGTTTCATTTGCAACCATTACGCCTTTACTTGGATCAATTACCATGTTATTTCCACTGCCAACAATAAAGTGTGTCCAGTAGGCATCATCGCCTGCACCCATTTTACCACCTAAAACCTTGTTTCCTGATAGCGGGTCGGACGTAGGAACAGTAACAGGAAGCGTTGCTGTTTTTGTAGCGCCTCCAATACCTGATGTAGTTAATGTAATGTTGTAAGTTCCTGCATCCGGAATAAACACACTGTCAACAGCGGTTCCGGGGTTTGAACCTCCTCCGTCGCCTAAATCCCATTTTATACCCAGTACACCGGTTTCAACAGCCTTTAATACATAATGATTAGCCTTACCTGCAACAGGCGTAATAGTGAATGATGCCTGGTTGGTTGGCGTTAGCCCGTTTCCGTCTCCGAATGTTTCAGGCTTACAGCCAGCATATATTCCAATAGCCGATACCCCTAAAATTAGGGCGTAAGCTTTAAATAAATTTAATTTCATTGATTTAAATATTAAATAAGTTTAAATTACAGAGTACCACCATACTCTTTGCTTTGCTTTATCTTGGTGGCATTCAAATCATTCAGCGGAATTGGTAAGATCTCGTTCCTGCCGGCTTTAAAGCCTTTGTATCCAAGTACTGCAGGTGCGTCCCCCCAACGTACAAGGTCAAACCAGCGATGGCCTTCGGCAGCCAGCTCAGCACGCCGCTCATTTTTAAGTACGGGCATTGTTGCTGCAAGCGCATGTGTTTTACCATCATTATACGCACGGGTATGTATAGCTGTCATCAAAGCAGCAGCACGGGTTAAATCCCCATTAGCCATAATAAGTGCTTCGGCCTCCATTAAATAGGTATCAGCCAATCGGATCTCATACATATTTTGAGGGTAATTTAATTCAGGAGCTCCGCCGCCGGTAGTTTTATCGGCCAGATGGCCTGCGAATTTGTTAACAAAAAATCCGGTATTGTCATAGCCGGGGCTATAATCGGCTATACCATTGGCCTTAAGGCTGTCCAAATTGGCTACAGTTGCCTTATTGCGCGGATCATAATGGATGAAATCGAAGAACGCTTTAGTAAACGGAATAAAGCTCCAGCCAGAGATATAGTCGGGTGCGGCCGCTGTTTTTGCAGAGTATCCCCTGGGACCTACCATGATGTTTAAGAGATTCCCTTCAGTACATGCGGAGCAGCCCCAATCGCCACCTGATTTTGATGAGTGACCAACTTCAAGTATCGATTCAGCGTTAAATTTATTAGAGACTTTCCACAGATCTGCAAAATTAGCTAGCAGTTGATAACCGTATTTTGTATTTGCCTGGCCAGGAGTAGTTCCATTTACTTCTGCAAATTCTACAGCAGCTTCGGTATACTTTTTATCAAAAAGATAAACTTTCCCCAATAAAGCATGTACTGCACCCATTGTTAATCTGCCGCCATCAGTGGTTATATCAACTTTATCCGGTATGTTTTTAGAATTAATTACTGCTTTCAGATCGGTTTCGATCTGAGTATAAACTGCAGCAGGAGGCACCTGCAGTACATTATCCACCTGGTCTGCAGGTACTTCC
The DNA here is from genome assembly GCA_028287925.1 of Mucilaginibacter sp. GTDB lineage: Bacteria > Bacteroidota > Bacteroidia > Sphingobacteriales > Sphingobacteriaceae > Mucilaginibacter. Next base: position 12,719 of record JAQBOS010000643.1, read on the forward strand.
TTCAATATTAAAGGAATGTTTTTAAACAAACGAACCAGGTCAAAGTAAAAATAGGCGCGAAGCGCTGTGGCCTCATCAGCATACCTGCTTTTTAAACCGGCATCCATAGGTACCCCCGGCAACTTTGATAAGATCACGTTTGCACGGAAAATGCCCTGGAAGCTTCCCTGCCACAAAGCAGCAGACGGCCCTTGTGTTTCGTTAAGGGTATAATTATTAAATACCTGCAAATCGGTGATATCGCCGGCGCCGCCACCACCTGCTACATGATCGTCCGAACCGGCATCCATGGCATTCTCCTTAGTGAGATCGCCGCCGCTTTGGTAGCCAACAACATCATAAACGGCAACCAGGCCATTGAAGGCTTCTGTTTGATTCTGGTAATATTGTGATTCAAGATTGGTCCCCTTTGGCGTAACGCTCAGGAAACTTTTTTTACATGCGGTAACAATAAGAATGCATGCGGTAAAAATTGCTGAATATTTTAAATACTTTTTCATGTTTTTTATATTAGAATCCTACATTTAAACCAACTATGAATGTCCGGGCCTGTGGATAAAACCCCTGGTCAATACTGCCGGAAATGTCCGGGTCATACCCTGTATATTTTGTAAACGTTACCAGGTTTTGGCCTGTCAAATAAATACGTAACTTTTGTATCCCTATTTTTTGCGCCAAATTTCTGTCAAGAGTGTAGCCTAATTGCAATGTTTTGATCCGGAAATAAGTGCCGCTTTGCAGATAGAAACTTGAGTTATATTCAAAGTTATTGTTAACATCATTGTCGGTTAACCTGGGCCATGTTGTAGATGTTCCGGGCCCGGTCCATCTTCCTAAAGCAGCTTTGGTATAATTGGCTGTAAGGATATCTAAGCGATGCAGGCCCTGGAATATCTTATTACCAGCTTGGCCTTGTCCAAATATTAAGATGTCAAAATTTTTGTACGACGCAGTAAAGGTTAAACCGTATTGCCAGGTGGGTAATGAATTACCTAGGAACTCGCGGTCGTTATCATCAATTTTTCCGTCGCCATTTAAATCAGACCATTTAAAATCGCCAGGTTTGGCATTTGGCTGGATCATTTGCCCTGTTTTTGACGAAACATAGCTGTTAATTTCTGACTGGGTTTGGAAAACGCCAAGATTATCATATCCGTAAAAGCTTGCCCATGGGTGGCCAACTTCAGAACGGGTTACTGTGCCTTGAATATTCTGTACGCCTTGTATGTCTTTATAAAGTTGCCCCGGAGCAAAACGGGTAACTGTATTTTTAACGTGAGATATATTTCCGTCGACACCTATATTAACATCACCGATCTTTTTATGATAGCTTAATGATATTTCCTCCCCGGTATTTTCCATATCACCAATGTTAGCATAAGGATTGCTGATAGCGCCTATGTAATATGGCAAACTCGGCTGCTGAAGAATGCCGGTTGTTTTTTTCTTATACCACTCCAATGTTAAATTGAAATCATGGAAAAGTACCGCATCCAAACCTACGTTTGTTTGTGAAGTTTGTTCCCATTTCAGATCAGGATTTGATGGTGCATTAGGGCTGTAACCGCTAATGTAGGTATCACCTGTTCCGAAACTGTAATTTCTTCCTCCTCCAACGGTAGCAAGAAATGCATCAGGAGGTATTGCATCATTACCCACAACGCCATAACCGCCGCGAAACTTCAGAAAATCAACAACACTATTCTGTGGCCAGAATGCTTCTTTTGTTGGCACCCATCCTAATGAAGCTGATGGGAATATCCCGTATTTGTTATTTTCCCCGAAACGCGAAGAACCGTCTCTTCTTATTACACCCTGAAGAATATATTTTTCATCATAATCATAATTTAAACGTGCAAATAATGAGCTTATATGGTGCTGCTGCTTTTCACTACCGTAGCCGATTCTTTGAGCCGCAGGAATGTTGTAATTTAATGAAGCATCATTAAAATTGGTTACCGGCAAACCATATTCAGTAACCCCAGTAGTATAAGAGCCAATATCTATATATGAACCCTGACCGAACAGCACATTGACATTAAGTTTGCTAAAACGATGCGTCTATGAAGCCGTGTTTTCAACAT
>JAQBOS010000028.1 GCA_028287925.1 Mucilaginibacter sp.
ATATGCGGATTACTGGTACTTGCCATTGCCGCCGCATTTAAAGAAGCCGCCCAATTAAAAGAAGAACAGGAGTTAACAATTTAGCCATGCCAATTATTATAAACCTTGATGTGATGATGGCCAGGCGTAAAATGTCGTTAAATGAATTAAGTGAAAAAGTGGGGATCACTATTTCCAACCTGTCCATCCTAAAAACAGGAAAGGCAAAAGCCATCCGGATTGAAACGCTGGAGGCTATTTGCAAAGCGTTGGATTGCCAGCCTGGGGATATACTTGAGTATGGTCATTAGTCATTGGTCATTGGTCATTGGTCATTGGTCATTGGTCATTGGTCATTAAGACAACTTGTTAAAACTTACGAAGTTTTGAAAACTTCGTAAGTTTCTTCCGTATTCTAAAAATCAGCTAAATCAAATTAATCAGCAAAAATCAGTGATCAGATCTCGCTCAGCTTGAAAGTTTCATTTAACCTTATTCCCTTTTCGGTTTGCTGTAAGGTGCAACATTCATTTATCGGATCATGTTCCAGGAATAAAACGTAGTTGTTTTCAACAGCTTCATTCAAAAACACCTTCTTTTCGGTAAGTGTTTGCAATGGGAACATGTCATAGGCCATTACATAGGGTAAGGGAATATGTCCTGTTGAAGGCAGCAAGTCTGCCATGTACAGGATCTGTTTCCCTTTATAGTTAATCAGCGGCAACATCATGGCATCCGTATGGCCATAAACAAAACGGATGTTGATGTTATCATTAAACTTCACACCATCTTCGGCCGAAATAAATTTAAGCTGCCCACTCTCCTCTATGGGTAAGATATTATCTTTTAAAAACGAGGCCTTTTCACGTTCATTGGGGTTAACTGCCCAATCCCAGTGCTTTGGATTACTCCAGTAGGTTGCATTTTTAAAGGCAGGTAATAACTTTTCATTTTCCCGTACCACAGCGCCGCCAACGTGGTCAAAATGCAAATGCGTTAAAAACACATCCGTGATATCATTTCTATGAAAGCCAAGCTTGGCCAGTGAATTATCAAGCGTAGCATCGCCATGCAAATAATAATGACTAAAAAACTTCTCATCCTGTTTATTTCCAATGCCGGTATCAACCAAAATCAATCTGCCTTCATCTTCAATCAGCAGGCAGCGCATGGCCCAGGTACACAGGTTGTTTTCGTCAGCAGGGTTACTTTTATTCCAGATAGTTTTGGGCACAACGCCAAACATAGCGCCGCCATCTAATTTAAAAAAGCCGGTATCTATTGTAAATAAGTTCATAGTTGATGGTTCATAGTTCATGGCCGAAATAGCCTTGCTTACAGGGAACAAAGTAAAACAAATTGCTATGAACTATCAACTATGAACCATGAACCACTTCAATTCCATATTCATTAAACAACTGTTTCGATTCTTCCAAAAGCTTCCTTTCCTCATCCCGTAAGGCATAAATGGTGTTTATCTCCTTATCTAAGGATAAAGTTAACATTTCATGTGTATATGATGGTGAAGCCGGATTTGGCAATTTGATCATATTGGCGCTTTTAAGCATAAAAGCCGGCAGCTCCAAATAATCTCCCAATATAATATTTTCAGTATTTAGTTGATTTTTAAGCCTGTGGGCTTCAGCAGAATTGGCGGCGGTTATTAATATATTCATTTATGCGGAGGCTTAAAAACTATCTAAAAATAATTTTAATATAGGGACGCAATACTTTGTTTATCTGAACTTTAGGTCATCCAAAATAATAAGCTCTGAAAAAATAATTTGTATGCGGGAGACGCAAAACATTGCGTCTCTACACAATCAGACCATCTTTCATGGATACCGTACGGTCGCTCATATCTGCAAGGTCCTTATTATGTGTAACAATTACAAAGGTTTGATTAAACTCTTTACGCAGCCTGATAAACAGCTCATGCAACTCAAGCGAATTAGCAGAATCAAGGTTACCGGATGGCTCATCTGCAAATATGATGGATGGGTTATTGATCAAAGCCCTGGCCACCGCCACTCTTTGCTGCTCGCCGCCGGATAGTTCATTTGGTTTATGATTTAACCTTTCGCCAAGGCCCAGTAATTTTAATAACATGGTCGCCCTGTTCTCTGCCTCCTTACGTTGGGTGCCTGCAATAAATGCGGGGATACATACATTTTCAATGGCATCAAACTCGCCGAGCAAATGATGAAACTGGAAGATAAAACCAATCCGCTGATTTCTGAAAGCGCTTAACGCTTTATTATTTAACCCGCTAACCTCCGTGTTATCTATATAAAGCTTCCCGTTATCGGGCCTGTCCAAAGTACCTAATATATTCAACAAGGTACTTTTTCCGGCACCTGATGCGCCAACAATGGTAACAATTTCGCCCTGGCCAACCTCAAGGTCAACCCCCTTTAAAATCTGCAGCTGTCCGTATGATTTATGGATATTTTTAGCTTTGAGCATGGGCGAATTTAGAGATTAGTGATTAGAGATTAGAGATTAGGAGAAAAAAAATTACAGCCTGTACTTTTTCAGAAGAGATAAACCTAATAATGCACTTTAAAATATTTGCCTTAATCAACAAATTATCACTCATCTTAAAGTAAAAAACTGATCTCCAATCGCTGGTCTCTAATCACTAATCTCAAACAAAATCCTACCTTTACCGCAAATTCTTCAAAAAACATGAATATTCACGAATATCAAGGTAAAGCCATATTAAAAAGCTTTGGCGTTAGGGTTCAGGAAGGCATAGTTGCCGACAGCGTTGAACAGGCTGTTGAAGCTGCAAAAAAAATGAAAGAAGATTACGGCTCTGACTGGGTTGTAATAAAAGCACAGATCCATGCAGGCGGTCGCGGTAAAGGCGGCGGCGTTAAATTAGCCAAAAACTTAGACGAGGTAAAAGAAAGAGCAACCAACATTTTAGGCATGCAATTAATTACCCCGCAAACCGGCCCCGAAGGCAAGCTGGTGAGCAAAGTACTGGTAGCACAGGATGTTTATTATCCGGGCGAAAGCGAAACCAAAGAATTTTATATAAGCGTTTTGCTTGATCGTGCAAAGGGCCGCAACATCATCATGTACTCTACCGAAGGCGGTATGGACATTGAAGAAGTAGCACATTCAACCCCTGAGCGCATCCACAAAGAAGAAATTGATCCTAAAGTTGGGTTACAAGGTTTCCAGGCTCGTAAAATTGCCTTTAACCTGGGTTTGTCAGGCGATGCCTTTAAGGATATGGTGAAATTTATCACTGCTTTATATAAAGCTTATGATGCTACCGATTCTTCTCAATTCGAGATCAACCCGGTTTTAAAAACATCTGATAACAAAATACTGGCTGTTGATGCCAAGGTAAATTTGGATGACAACGCTTTGTTCCGTCACCCCGATTATGCAGCAATGCGTGATACGGCTGAAGAAGACCCAATGGAAGTTGAAGCCAGTAAATCAAACCTTAACTTTGTAAAGCTTGACGGTAACGTTGGCTGTATGGTTAATGGCGCAGGCTTGGCCATGGCGACCATGGATATTATAAAAATTGCCGGTGGCGAGCCTGCCAACTTTTTAGATGTTGGCGGTACTGCCAATGCCGAAACTGTAAAGGCAGCCTTTAACATCATATTAAAAGACCCGAACGTAAAAGCTATCCTGATCAACATATTTGGCGGTATAGTTCGTTGCGACCGTGTTGCACAGGGCGTTATTGACGCGTATCATGAAATAGGCAATATCCCGGTTCCAATCATCGTTCGTTTACAGGGCACAAACGCTGTAGAAGCAAAAAAATTGATCGATGAATCAGGCTTAAAAGTTTATTCAGCTATATTGCTGAAAGAAGCGGCTGAAAGAGTTAAGGAAGTACTTGCGCTGTAATGTTCATTCGTTCACTGGTTCATTAGTTCATTGGTGGATGGCGGATTAAATCCCGTGATATCCGCAGGACAAGACCAATGAACCATTAAACAAATGAACTAATGAACTAAAAAAATGTATATAATTAAAGTTAAGGGCGTTGCCAAAATACCTGATTACGTACAGTTAAGGGATGATAAGTTTACGTTGCTTGCTTATTTCAGGGTGGATAGGCCTGATAAATCACTGGATAAAGTGGGCTTGCACGACAAAACAGAGTACATAATGAACATTATTAAGGATCTGCCTTTCGGGCAGATCCTTAAATTAGAGCTTTGAGATAGTCGATTGGTTCAATGGTTCATTAGTTCATTGGTGGTGAGCGGATATGATAGCTAACAAACCAAAGGACAAGACCAATGAACCACTGAACAAATGAACTAATGAACTAAAAGACATGATCGGAAATTCCATTATAAAGCTAAACAACGTTGACATATTTCAACAGGCGCACCTGGTATTGTCAAACGTTAACCTGCATATTGATAAAGGTGATTTTGTTTGGCTGATCGGGCAAACCGGGTCGGGCAAAAGCAGCCTGCTAAAGGTGATCTATGGCGATCTTAACATTAATACCGGTGCCGGCTATGCCTGCGGGTATGATCTTAATACCATTAAAAGTAACGATATTCCATTTTTACGCCGCAAGCTGGGCATAGTTTTCCAGGATTTTCAGTTGCTAACCGATCGTTCTGTTGAACAAAACCTGCAATTTGTGATGCGCGCAACCGGCTGGACAGATAAAAAATTGATTGAAGACCGTGCGCTTGATGTTTTGGAAAAAGTGGGACTTCGCTCTAAACTTAAAAAAATGCCGCATGAGCTTTCAGGCGGTGAGCAGCAAAGGGTGGTAATAGCCCGCGCTTTGCTTAACGATCCTGAAATTATTCTGGCTGATGAGCCAACCGGCAACCTTGACCCGGATACTTCCGAAGAAATTGTTTTGCTGCTAAAGCAGATCAGCACTTCAGGCACCTCGGTACTTATAGCCACGCACGATTATCATATCATCCGCACGTTCCCGTCGCGGATTATTAAGTGCGAAAATGGTAAGGTTTTAGAGGATGTGAAGATAGCTTGAGATCAGTTGGCAGTAAGCAGTTTGCAGTGGGCAGTTAAAGCGCCTGCAAACTGTCAACCGCTTACTGCAAACTTTCCCCATAACTGCCAACTGCGCACTGCCAACTGAAAACTATTCCGTTTTATTTTGTAATTACTGACACGATGTCGCCTTTACACCAATGGCAGGATACTTGATTGGCACTATTAGCTATGAATTTTAACGATATGTTGAAGAAAAAAAAGAAAGAAGACTCAGGTAACACTGAAGATATAAACACTACTGTTAACGAAGTTGAGCAGGAAATAGATGAGCAGGCTGCTGAAAATGCACCATCACCTGTGGATACGCTTAAAGAAGAATTATCCCTTGCCAACGATAAATACCTTCGTTTGTATGCTGAATTTGATAATTTCAGAAGGCGCACAATAAAAGAGCGTGAAGAAGCCAGGAAGCTGGAAGGTAAAGATCTGATTGTTTCCCTGTTGCCGGTACTTGACGATTTTGACCGCGCTTTAAGGGCGATGGAAAGCGCCACTGATGTTGCTCCTGTTAAAGAAGGTGTTACACTGATCCAGAATAAATTAAAAAATGCGCTAACCAAAAATGGCTTAAAAGAAATGGAATCCATTGGCACTCCATTTGACCCTGAGCTACAGGAGGCCATCACCAATATACCTGCTCCTACCGAAGACTGGAAAGGCAAAGTAATTGATGAAATGGAAAAAGGCTATTTCCTTAATGATAAAGTAGTGCGTTTTGCTAAAGTAATAGTAGGAGCGTGATTGATTTCGGATGTCGGATTTTCGATTTCGGAATTAAAAAGTTTGAAATTGATTATCCAAATAAAAAATCCGAAATCCGAAATAAAAATAAATCCGAAATCGAAAATCCGAAATCCGAAATAATAAAAAGATGGCTAAAAGAGATTACTACGATATATTGGGCGTAGCAAAAGGTGCCGATGCTGATGAGATAAAGAAGGCTTATCGTAAAATGGCTATTAAATATCACCCGGATAAAAACGAAGGTGATAAAGCGGCTGAGGATAAGTTTAAAGAAGCAGCAGAAGCATACGAGGTTTTAAGCAGTCCTGAAAAGCGCCAGCGTTATGATCAGTTTGGTCATGCGGCCAATGCACACTCTGCCAATGGCGGTGGTGGCTATGGTGGTGGCGGCATGAATATGGACGACATATTCAGCCAGTTTGGCGATATATTTGGTGGCGGCAGTCCGTTTGAAGGCTTTTTTGGCGGAGGCAGGCAAGGTGGCAGCGCCAGCGGCAGAAGAGTAAGCAGAGGCAGCAACCTCCGCATTAAAGTAAGGCTAACACTTGAAGAAATAGCCAATGGCGCCGAAAAGAAAATAAAGGTAAACAAGCAGATATCCTGTAAAACCTGCGATGGTACCGGCGCAAAAGATAAAGCATCATTCCAAACCTGTAAAACTTGTGGTGGATCAGGAGCGGTACGCAGGGTAACCAATACTATTTTGGGCCAGATGCAAACTACCAGCACCTGCCCTACCTGTAATGGCGAAGGCTCAACCATACTTTCAAAATGTACCGTATGCCACGGCGACGGTGTTACACGCGGCGAGGAAACCATTACTATTAATATCCCTGCAGGTGTAAGCGAAGGCATGCAATTGAGCATGGGTGGCAAAGGTAATGCCGCACCACGCGGAGGTGTACCGGGAGACCTGATCATACTGATTGAAGAGATTCCGCATGAAACCCTGAAACGCGATGGCAACAATGTTATATATGACCTGCATGTAAACTTTATTGATGCTACCTTAGGCACCAGCGTTGAAGTACCGACCATTGATGGCAAGGTTAAAATTAAAATTGATGCCGGAACACAAGGCGGTAAGATCCTTCGCTTAAAAAGCAAGGGTGTGCCAGAGGTAAATTCTTACCGTCGCGGCGATCAATTGGTTCACATCAATATCTGGACCCCAAAAGCACTAAGCCGTGAAGAACGCGAGCTATTGGAAAAATTACAAGACTCACCAAACTTTAAACCTAACCCGGGTAAAAACGAGAAAAGCTTTTTCGAACGGATGAAGGAATATTTTGAGTAGAAGAAGTCCGAAAGTCGGGAAAGACCGAAAGTCCGGAAGATAAGAGGTAAAAGCTGAAAGGTTTAAAGGCCCGGGATTGTGAAGATTCCGGGCTTTTTGTTTTTAAGATAAAACTAATCCGTCATTCTTTGCCCTTTATTATAAACCCTTGTCTCAAAATGCAGTGGTGACTCAGCGCATAATACTAAATTGCTATGTTTGTTATCTTTCAAAAACTTCGATGGTGTTATTCCAAACATTTTCACCATCATTTTGTGAAAGTGACTACTATCGGTAAAACCAGCGTCAATTGCAGCATCATTTACAGCATGTCCGGCCATGATCTGATTTGTTGCATACCTGATCTTGTTCCAGAGCATGTAACGATATAAGGAAACTCCCGTCACCTTCTTAAACAGGGAGCGTAACCTGCTTTCTGACAAACAAACTTTATCGGCAAGCGAGTTTATCGTTATTTCCATTGGATGTAATGTTGAAATTAATTGTTCTGCTATTAAAACCCGTTCATCTATAAAAGCATTCCAAACTTCAAGAGACAAACTGCTTAGTATCCGGTTTATCAGGTTTTCCAACAAGCATGGATCAGGCTTTATCAATGCTTGTTCCAGCTCATTTGAATTAGCAAAATGGAAGATATTTAAATCCAGCTCGCAAACTTCATTTTCAAGCAAATATTTCGATTTTATTGCCTGCGCAATCCTGGTTTCTGAATCAAGGTAAATTATTAGTTGAACACTGTTATTGGTATCCAGTTGATGAATAACATTTTCTTTAATAAGTAAGCTTTTATAAGTTTTCCAACCCCCGATTTTCGTTTTGAACCTGAAATCTTTTTGAGTGTCAAGCACCAACTGCATGGTATTGTGGCTATGAAATGAGGTGAGATGAGAGGAATAGAAAAAAGCTGCAACACCATGCCACATATAAAAAGTTGACGTATATGGGCTTCTTCCGTGTTTCATGCTTACATCAAATGTCAGTTATTATTTACAACTTTTATAATCTGATAAGTAATAATTTTAGTCAAAAAGAAAAATGAAAAAAACAGAAATGCCACACAATTTTTTCTCCCAGGCCAATGAGTCAGGGAGAATTTACAATAAGATACAGTCCTTTGTATTTATCTTATTCATTGTATGCCCATTTATTTCTTACGGGCAAAAAAATACGCATGATTTCAATAAGGAGATTGCCCCTATCAGGGGTAATTATAAAATATTCACCTCCTTTAGCCCCAAGCCAAAAGCTGCTGATCTGGATATAGATAAATTAAAATTCCATTTTGACCAGGCCTGGGCTGATAAGGTACTAAGTATCAAACCGGTTTATCTTACAAATATTTCTATAGACGATTTTAAGCTCCCTGGTCCTCCGGCTAATAGTTCAGACCAAACCCGTACAGAACTGAATTACCTGCTAACATTGCAACACAGTAGAAGCTTAGAAGATATAACTCAGAGTATATACATGTCAAACAATCCCGGAACGCCAAGTGATATAGGTAATTCAATAGGATATTGGACGGGCACTCAAAAACTGCCGTTAACAGATTCTTTAATGGATAAGGTATCGAAGGACGGAAACTTTTTTCTTTGGCATTTAAAGTTTAAATATGCCCGGGTCCGGCCCTATGCCCTGGACCCCAAAATACATGATCTTGAAGAATCGTTTGCTTCTTCTTACCCAAGCGGTCATGTTACCTTCGCTTACATTAATGCTTACATTTATCAGGAGCTTGCACCTGAATTTACGGATTTTTTTATAGCAAATGCATATAGAATGTCGCATGCCAGGCAAGTTATCGGGGTACACTATCCAAGTGATTGCGAGGGGTCAAGAATATTTGCAAGACAATTTGTAAATATGCTTTTCGAAAATAAAACATTTCTTCATGACTTTGAGAAAGTAAAAAAAGAATGGGCATCAATAAAGGCAGAAGATCAAAAGAAAACGTTAGAGACATTAAATAAATAATTTAAAATCTTCGCGCAGGTTATAACGATAAGAAGAACAAAAGCCCAAAGTTGTTATACATTTGGGCTTCTTTTTGCCCTATTTATTATATTGCGGCTCATTTGATACTATGAGCATTCAGATCAAATTTAAGTTTAGTATTGTTTTGCTGTTCAGCTGTTGTTGTGTCTTTGCGCAACCGGCTGCCATTAGTAATAACTACCAAACAGAAGCGGGCGAACCGCACTTAAAAATTGAGCGGTCAATGATCTATACGCCAGGGAAAGAATGGCTGTATAACCATCATCCGTCTATCATTCATTTTAAAGATAAATTTATAGCGATCTGGTCTGACGGGCTGGTTGATGAAGACTCGCCGGGGCAGCGGGTGGTTTATGCAACCTCGAAAGATTTTTTTCATTGGTCGGTTGCCAAACCGCTTGCATCACCGGCAAAAGCAAATGATACTTTAACTGTGCTTACTGCCGCCGGTTTATACCAGCACGAAGGAACGCTTGTGGCCTATTACGGCGAATACACACATAACCGGCAAAACACGCACCTTTGGGCTAAAACAAGCACTGACGGCGAACATTGGAGCCAACCCGTTGACATGCATATGCCACTGATCCCAAATCACGGCCCGGAGGCGATAAAAAGCGGCAGACTAATTATTAGCGGTAACTTCTTATTCCCTTATACTGATGATCCCGATGGAATATCAGGCTGGAAATTAAGCAGCCCCTACCCCGACTCTCTCTACAAACAAGATAATTCTGTGGCCTTTTACGCCCCGGCTGCAAAGCTTGGTTTGCCACCGCTTTGTGAAGGCTCGTTTTTCCAGACTGATGATAATGTACTGCATATGTTATTACGCGTTACCGGCAAAGGCTGGAAAGGGCATTTATGGCTAACCGAGAGCAAAAACAATGGCAAATCATGGTCAAAGCCGGTTGAAACTCCTTTTTCAGATAATGACAGCAAGTTCCATTTTGGCCGCCTGCCCGATAAACGCTTTTATTACGTGGGCATCCCGGATACACTACACCATTATGATCGTAATCCATTGGTGCTTTCCTTATCAGCCGATGGAAAGCAATTCAATAAAAATTATATTATAGCCGATGAGCTATATCATCTTAAAAAAGAAGGCCTCTGGAAAGGTGGTCAATATGGTTACCCGCATACCGTTATTTACAAGGGGTATATGTATGTGATAATTTCCAGGCAAAAGGAATCAATTGAGGTGCTGAGGGTTGGGTTGGGGGAATTAAAATAAGAAACTTTCTGCTTCACTGTGCCTCCACCCTGCTTATCTCTGTTTCTCTCCTCCTAATATTAGCTTCTATCTTATCAATCTTCCGGCTAAGCGCTTCAATTTTCGCAATACTGTCGCCAG
>JAQBOS010000054.1 GCA_028287925.1 Mucilaginibacter sp.
AGCTCCTAAATGATTTAATGCTGATTTTTCACTCCGGAGGAGTATCCTGTTTGTATAAAACCGCAGTATTCCTGTTTGGGCTCCATCGGAGTCTCCTTTTAATGCGTTTGTCCTCCCTCTATAGCCAACATATTGTCTGTTTTAATATTTTTTAATTACTATAACTATATATAAGCCAGGGTTTAATTTAATTTGCTGACCATAGGCATGCACACAGGCGTTTTAAGCGATTTTTTAAATGTTAGTTTTTTTAAATGGATCACTTCAGCAATATTATTATACTCGGTTAAATGCAGAAACTGGTTCGGAGCAATATTCTTAAACCGCTGCACCGTATGGCTGCCCGCCCAATCTATCTCAATCTCGTCGATGAATTTTGCCTGTCCTATTCCAATTTCCTGCTGCAAAGGTGATGATCCAAAACTTCCGCCTGAATTAACATCTTTATAAACACTTCTTTTAACACCATTTTCGGTAAAGCTGACCTTGATATGGCTGCCTATTGCCGTCTTATTTGCCTTTACGCCTTCCAGCTTTAAGTTTATCCAGTTATTATTGTTTTGACCCGGATTAACATACAGTGAGCTTGTATATGAATCGCCTTTGTATGCCCCGCCAATTTCTTCATAAATATCCTGGATCCCTGTGTTCCTGATATCTGCAAAGGCAACCCCGTGCCCCTTTTGAAGGTTGCCCGTACGGGATGAAACTGTGACATCTGCAAATTTTTTCCCGCCCATATTTTTAAACATTTTATTTGGTATCAATGATTTAAAATCAGGATTGCCGGTACCAAAATACATATCCAGGTAACCGTCATTATCTATATCGCCAAAGTTAGCGCCCATGCTATACACAACTTTATCAAGCCCGGTTTCTTTTGTTACGTTAGTAAACGTACCATCATGATTATTGCGGTACAGGTAAATATTCCCGACATTTGGCACGGGTTTGCCTAAAGCTTCAGCTGCCGAATAATAACCCAGGCTTTTGCCCCTGGCGCCATAATCGCCAACCAATATGTCGCTCCACCCATCATTATTATAATCATAAAACCAGGTGGTAAAGGTGCTTGCGGTATTTTCACTTATTCCTGATTTCGCAGTAACATCTTCAAAGTCGACCCCGCTGCCTTTTATGCCTTTATTTCTTAATAAATACTTTTGGCCATCCATTGTGGATATAAATACATCCGCCCAGCCATCATGATCAAAATCGGCAGAGGTTACGCCTTTTACATACGACATAACATCGCAATGTGCTTTTTCGGCTATATCTGTAAAAGTGCCGTCGTGGTTGTTAATGTAAAGCATGCATTTATGTGTTCCCCCCGGATCGAACCCAAAGGGGTTCTCGGCGCCTATAAAAACGTCAAGCCATCCATCGTTATTAAAATCAGCCCATACCGCAGCCTGGGTAGGGTGTAAAAAGAACAGGCCGCTTTGAATAGTAACATCTGTAAATGTTCCGTCGCCATTATTACGCAGTAATGAGCTGGGCTGGTTACCAAAGCCCTGGGTATTCCAGGCGCCCCTTAAAACAAAAATATCTTTAAAGCCATCATTGTTATAATCTGTTTGCTGAATGTTTAATCCGCCGGTTATCCCCTTTAAACCGCTTTGTTCCGTAATATCGCTGAAGGTTCCATTTTTATTATTTTGAAAATAATGCATCGGGTCATCCAGGTCCCATCCAGATGTTATAATATCGAGGTAGCCGTCATTATTAAAATCATCAACTATAACACCACCCGCGCGGCCGTTTACATTCAGGCCCAGGTCTGCAGCCATATCAGTAAATGGTTTTACTTTAAAAGCTGTATCAGCATCTAGACCGGGGATCAAAAATTCTTTGGGCACATCTTTAGGATAACCACCCAGCGTCATAAAGGCAATGTTTAGCAGCCATTTTGATTCCAGGTCATCAGGCGTGCTTCTCAATATCGTTTCATATACTTTAATAGCCTTTGTTGATCCGGTTTTAATTGTATGAACGCCACCATCCTTTATTGGGAAAATGCAGGACGAGCCATTATGATTAAGCATGCAATTAGTTCTTTCCCCCAGCCGCATATAAGCAATGCCAATATCGGGCATCAGGGGTCCCATATTCATGAAATCTATTTTATTGACCAGGTCCTCGTAGGTTTGTACAGCCTGGGCTTCTTTACCTACTTTAACACTAAGCGAGGCTTTCATTGCCAGCAGGTTAGGATTGTTTTCGTTGCCTGGTTTACTAAGCAGTGAATCTACATGGGCCAATTTTACCTCCGGGCTGAAAGGGTTGGCAAAGGTGTAATTTCTATTCCTTAGCTCTCTGAGCAGCCCTACCATTTTTCCATCTGACGATGAGCGGTGATAGGCAGTGGCGGTGACTATGATGATCAAAAGCAATAAAATAACTGCCCCGCCAATTTTTCTTTTAGTTGTCATATACAGACATAATAAGTTTTTTCAATTTTTTAATAATATTTTTATAACCAGGTTGGTTATCAGGTTGAAGGCACTTTGGCAACACCCTTGTATGCGGTTTAAACATGCAGGAGAATTGTACCGGGTGCATAACCGAAATCTCATTATCAATTGCGAAAAAGAAAGACAGCCGGTAACATTTATCTGTAATGCTCTGTTATTGAATTGTAACTGTATAGTAAAACACAATTAATTATATAACATTATTACAGGCATTGATTGCCTTAATTTAGTTAATTAATAAATGAGGATTAACAGATAGACTTAGGTGGTTGCTCGGGAATATCAAGGCTATGACAGATTATTTGCGATACGGGTTGTACCAGCCTTTTTACAGAACTTTTAAAAGGAGAATTAAATTCAAACTTTATGAAAGTAAAGCTCAAATTATAGGTTAAGGTAGTTTTTCCGTATGGAACATGTTCCTTTTTAGGGATTTTGAGATCAATATTTTCAGCATGAATTACGTTTTGATTTGACAAACGCGTAGTTTCATAATTAGGCAGGCATTTTAAATATATAGCGGTCCGGGTAACCCGCATCTCCACATAGTTATAGGCTTCATTTGCAAACTGAATGCTGCCGCTAATTTTTTCATAGGCAGTCCAGTCGTTTACACCAGGCATATTTGTTGGGATCTTTACTTCGGTAAGGTCTTTAACATTATAAAGGCCATCTTTGATCTGCGCATTAAAAAAAGCATCGGCCCGGTAGCTTAAATATTGATGCACCATCAATTGCCCGCAGATACTTACCAGGTAAACACTTAAGAATAATATGGCAATTAGCTTTTTCAGAGGCCTTTTGGTTTAGTTTAAGTCCTTAAATATCATATTTATAAATAAATATTCAAAATTTATTTTCTTAAATATTAATATCTATTAGTAAAAATTAATATTTCATCTCATATCAAAAATCATCAAAAGCTATTTATGGTATGCTGCATATTAAAGACTATGATAGGTTTTTGGCAGATAATAAGTAACAAAGGGCAAGCATCTTATAAACAAACACCATAACTTTAAGTTATCCGACATTCTGTTTTATGATATAAATACGCTTTACCAAGTACAGACATTTGCACAACTAAATAATATATAGTTATGCAAGCACATCATATAACAAACAGCACATCATTAGTTAATATTGATGACAATACAAAAAAGATCATATTCATTATCTGCGTCGCCTTTTGTCTTACATCTTTTGCAAGCCCGGCAATTGCCTTACTGTTAGGTTTAGTTGTTGCACAGGTAATTGGCCACCCTTATTTGCATTTAAATCATAAAGCCACCCATTTATTGCTGCAGGTATCGGTAGTAGGGCTTGGCTTTGGCATGAATGTGCATAGCGCCCTGCAGGCAGGTAAAGAAGGCGTTTTATTTACCATTGCATCCATAACCGGTACTTTGGTGTTTGGTTATTTTATGGGCAAATGGTTAAACATTGAAAAGAAAACTTCGTTCCTTATTTCATCAGGAACAGCTATTTGTGGCGGTAGCGCCATTGCGGCAATTTCGCCTGTTATAAAGGCGGAAGAAAAGCAGATCTCTGTTGCTTTAGGCTGTGTATTTGTATTGAATTCTATAGCCCTGTTTATATTCCCGGCAATAGGGCACTATCTTAATTTATCACAAACACAATTTGGCTTATGGTGCGCCATTGCCATACATGATACCAGCTCGGTTGTTGGTGCGGCAAGTAAATATGGCGCTCATGCTTTGGAAGTTGCCACAACCGTAAAGCTGGCCCGGGCTCTGTGGATAATCCCGGTTACTTTTATGGCCACCTTCCTGTTCAAAAATCAATCGAAAAAAGTAAGCATACCCTATTTTATAGGCTTGTTTATTTTAGCAATGATAGCCAATACTTATATCCCGGCAGTATCAGTTGTTAGTCCTTATTTAATAATTATTGCTAAAGCCGGTTTAACGCTCACCTTATTTTTGATAGGCGCAGGCTTGTCACGCAAAGTATTGGCATCTGTAGGTTTTAAACCTTTCTTGCAGGGTGTTGCACTATGGCTAGCAATATCAGCAACGGCGTTGTATGCGGTTATGCATTTGGCCTGATAACCGGGAATCATTCCATTTAGGTTTTAATTATAATGGTTATTAATAAATTAACCCGGCATTTCAGAGCGCCTTGAGTAATATAAAAAAAACAGCCCCCGCAGTATTTGCAAAGGGCCGTTTCAGGATTATAGTTGGTTATTTATTTGCGAACCCGGGCAGCAGGTCAGTGGCTGCGCTCATCATTTTTACTTTATACCTGTAACCGCCATTAAAGGCATCCTCTTCCTTTAAAAACTCATGATCTTTTTTGCTGATCCAATAGGTTTCTGAGTAATGATTGCCTTTATAATCGCTCTCCGTAAATAGTTTCCAGCAGTCTACCTTTTCATTACCGAGTGTGGCTATAACTTCGCTGCCTGTTACCTTATACAACACATAGCCCGGTGGCTCCAACCCGGCATCATAAAAATTAATAGCGAAGGTTTTGCCCACTGCCAGAGGCAGCATCTCGAAGGTTTCTATATCCAGGTTCCAGTTAAAGTTTGGTGCAGTAAAAGCCAGCGAAAAATCTTTTTTTGAATTATCGGCTACACTATCCGCACCTGTAATTTTATCATTGTTCCAGTTATAAGCGCTTGTTTTATTTTGTACGGTTTCTGAATGGTAAACCGGTGCAAAATCAACAGCCTTGTTTATAGAATACACTTTGCGATAACTATTGGTATCACTGCCATACCAGTGTTGTGTTATTGTAAATACCTTTTCCCCGTTCCTGTTTTCGG
>JAQBOS010000667.1 GCA_028287925.1 Mucilaginibacter sp.
AGCGCAAGGTGATCTTGACCTTGTCGCCTTCCTCGAAGAACCGCTGCATCGCCCGCATCTTCACGTCGTAATCGTGATCGTCGATCATCGGCCGCAGCTTGATCTCCTTGATCTCGACGACCTTCTGCTTCTTGCGGGCTTCGGCGGCTTTTTTCTGCGCGGAATATTTGTACTTCCCGTAGTCCATGATCTTGCAAACGGGAGGATTGTTGTTCGGCGAAATCTCGACAAGATCCATGCCGGCCTCGACGGTCATCTTGACGGCCAACACGGTTTCGACCGTGCCGTGGTTGAGGCCCGTCTGATCGATCAGCTGGATCTGTGCGTTGCGGATTTCATCATTGGTGCGCGGCCCATCCTTGGATGCGGTGGGCGGGGCTCTGTTGGGACGGCGAATGGGTAACTCTCCAAAGTTGTGAAGGAAGACTATAGTTTGAAGCAATACGCGTCGACGGGCAAGCGAACTCGCGATCTACCCGTGAAAACCGTCAAATGCGAGGCATTTCGGTCACGCCAGGCAAATATAGCGCGCCGGGGTGCTCCGCAAGGACAGGCCGCCATGGGGATCCGTTGACCAATGCCCTCGGCTGATCGATGAAGCGGCGGGCAAGAGTAGCGAAACCATGACCAATTCGGCTGCAATCGATCCGGAACCGGCCTTCATTCGCGTCGGGAAGGATGACGCAGGGCGCAGCATCGCGGTGCGCGCCCGCGCCGGAACCGGGCCCGGGCTGTTCTGGCTTGGCGGTTTCAATTCCGACATGAGGGGCACCAAGGCGCTCGCGCTTGATGCCTGGGCCGCCGAACAGGGCCGCGCCTGCGTCCGGTTCGATTATTCCGGTCACGGCGAATCCAGCGGCGCCTTCATCGACGGCACCATCGGACGCTGGCTGGAAGAGAGCACGGCCGTATTCGAGCAGTTCTGCCGGGGTCCGCAGATCGTGATCGGCTCATCGATGGGCGGCTGGATGGCGCTGTTGCTGGCGCGCGAAATCGCAAGACGCGCGGAAAGCGCGGTATCGCAAGCGAACCGGGCCGCGCTGGCCGGGCTGGTGCTGATCGCGCCGGCGCCCGATTTCACCGAACAATTGATGTGGAACGGTTTTCCGCCCGAAATTCGTGAGGAGATCCTCACCAAGGGGGTATGGCTGCGGCCGTCGGCTTACGGTGATGGCGCACCCTATCCGATCACGCGCGCGCTGATCGAGGAGGGCCGCAACCATCTCGTGCTTGGCAGCGCCATCGAGGTCGGATGCCCGGTCCGCATCCTGCAGGGCGCGCAGGATTCCGACGTGCCGTGGCAGCACGCCTTTGCGCTGGCGCACCGGCTGCCGGCGGAGGACGTGGTGCTGACCATGATCCAGGACGGTGATCACCGCCTGTCGCGGCCGCAGGACATCGTGCGGATCATCGCGGCGGTGGCGGAGATCGGGTAGGCTGCCTCTTGGAGAGAAACGCCATGAACACATCAACCATGCTGCGCGCCTTCTGCGATGCCGTCGAACAGCGCAACGGCAAGGCGTTTTCGGAATTGTTCACGGAAGACGGCGTCTATCACGATGTGTTTTACGGCGCGTTCGCAGGCCGCAGCAAAATCGCCGAGATGATCGACGACTGGTTCTATCGCACGGCCACCGATTTTCGCTGGGACATGCACGCGCCGGTCAGCGATGGCCACACGCTCTATGCCCGCTACACTTTCAGCTATCGCTCGACGCTGCCGGAGGCCAAGGGGGCGCGCGCCATGTTCGAGGGTGTCGCGATCATGACGCTGCGCGACGGCAGAATCGCTAGTTATCACGAGGTCGCCAACACCGCGCCGGCTTTTGTCGCGTTGAACTTTGCGCCGGAGCGGATCGCCAAGATCGTCGCCAAGCAGGGCGCGGCGCTCAAGGCGCGGCCCGAGATGACGCGGCATCTGGTGGACTAAGAGGCTTACGGCGGCGGCACATTCGTCATCGGCTTGCGCTGCGCCAGCGCAGCAACCGTCGAAGTACCGATCGGGCCTTTTTCGTCATAGAGCCAGCATTCGCCGATGGCGATGCCGTCGCGGGCATGGTGGTTGACCACGTCAAAACCGATCCATCGCGTCACCGGCAGCCGATGCAGATACAGCGTCACGTCGCTGTTGATGTAGCCAAGCCCCTTATCACCCGCATTGGCAAAAGGGCTCGCAAAATCCGCGCCGGTTGCAACATGGACGAAGGGCGACATCGGCACGCCCTCGACCAGCTCACGGACCTCGCTCATCCACAATCGCCGCGGGCCGAGCGAGCCCATGTGGCCTTCGATGGGCCTGGTGGTCCATTTGCCGTTCATGCCGAGCTTGGGGTCGGTCGGCGCCGGAATCGTTTCGGGCAACGGCACGTCCCAGTTCGGCGGCGACCAGACATTGCCCGGCGTGTTTTCGGTTCTGCGCAATAACTGGCACGAGGCGCGAGCCATGCTGGTGCCGCCCGAGAAAAACTCGGCCTCCACCACCTTGATGCGCAGCCCGTTGCGAACGAGTTTTGTCTTGACCTCGATCGGCGCCATGTTGGGCAGCCGAAACATGTCCACCGTCAGCCGCGCCGGCACGAAATCGTCCGAGCCGTGGCGCTGCTCGATCTCGAAGGCCAGCAAACCGACGATGACGCGGCCGTGCAGCGAGTTCGGATCCCACGGACCGTTCGCGACCGGGGTGGGAATGAAAGCGTCATGGACGCGGTCTTTGGTGAAGAAAGGCTGATTTTTCATGGCGTGCGACCATGGCGGAATTCGCCGCGGGAAATCAAGTGCGGGCGGCGAAATCCGCAAGCATCGCCCATTCCTCGCGCACGCCCGTATCGGCCTCGGCAGCGAGCGCCGCCGAAGCCAATGCGTCAAACGCCCGTCGCTCCACCAGTTGCGACAGCGCCCATACCGCAGCACCCCGGACCAGCGGGCTGTCGTCGCCGAGCAGGCGTTCGGCCTCTGACGCCAACGAGGCCTGGTTCGAGTTGCCGATCGCAATCAGCACGTTGCGGATAAAACGGTCGCGGCCGATGCGCTTGACCGGCGATTTCGCAAACAGCGCGCGAAACGCTGCATCGTCGAGCCGGGCCAAATCCGCAAGCTGCGGCGCGCGCAATTCCGCCCGCGCGGCCAGTTTTGTTTCGCGTCCGGCCTGGGCAAATTTATTCCAGGGACAAACGGCAAGGCAGTCGTCGCAGCCATAGATGCGGTTGCCGATCGCCTTGCGGAATTCATGCGGGATCGGACCCTTGTTCTCGATCGTGAGATAGGAAATGCAGCGCCGCGCATCGAGCTTGTAAGGTGCTGGAAACGCCGCGGTCGGGCAGATGTCCTGGCAGGCGCTGCAGGAGCCGCAGTGATCGCCATCGGCCGCGTCGCGCGGCAGCTCGGAGGCCGTAAAAATCGCGCCGAGAAACA
>JAQBOS010000111.1 GCA_028287925.1 Mucilaginibacter sp.
ATGCTGTAAAATCAAGAAACTGCAGGGGCTGAAAAACCTGCTGCATAAAGCTGGTATAGCTGGTGCCCTCGTTTTGGGCCACATTTAAATAACCACCTAATAAAGCAATAAAGCCCGTATAGGTAGCCAAAATGGGGATGGTTATGGTAGTTGCTATTACCCGTGTACAAACCAAAAATTTAAAAGGCTTGGTGCCTGAGACTTCCATGGCATCAATTTGCTCGGTTACCCGCATGGAGCCGAGCTCGGCTCCAATGCTTGAGCCAACCTTGCCCGATGCTATGAGCGCTGTAACCAGCGGGGCCAGCGCGCGCATAATGGCGATAGACACCAGTGATGGCAGCCATGATGTTGCACCGAACTCCAAAAGCGACGGACGGGATTGCTTGGTAAATATAAGCCCGACAATAAAGCCGGTTACTGTTATCAGGGTAAATGAACGTACGCCTACTTCAAAGCACTGCCTTATTATTTCTTTAAATTCAAACGGAGGGACAAAAGCTTCGCGAAAAAAACGGATTATAAACAGGTGGATATTATAAACGCTGAAAAAAAAATCAGACACTTTCTGGCTAAACTTCGAACGTTTTTTTTGTTTAGTGGGCGATGTGCTGCTTACTGGATCCATTAACTGTGATAAAAATAAATGCAAATTATATTGCTAAACTACAAACAACCTTACCAGATGTTTGGTGCTTTAAGCCGGGTGTTTAAATGGATAAAGAATAAAACTTTTTAAACCATTTTATATTCCTTAAAACTTAACCGGCAAATTGTAATAAAAGTATTACACCTACTAAAAAGTAATATATTTAAATATGTGTAAATTACGCCATTTAATAATATACATGGGTTAATTTTAAATTAAGAAATGTAAAAATAATATTATATCATACTTCTTAATTGCAATTACTTTTGGTGTACGATCAATTATAAATTAATTACCTTATTATAAACAATTAAACAGCTGCGGCTTTGTGTTTTTCCGTCACTATTTTAAGTGGTGGAGCGTCATAGCTAACAGCTACGCAAATTACTGTTTTAATAAATAAATGCGTCTAAAAGTTTTGCAGGTGCAAACCTAAGTTTTATTGATCCAAAAAAAATAGATGAGCCTGAAAATTACATCCATGAATTGTAAAATTTTGCTGTTGGGCGTTTTAATGCTTTTTACAGCAGGTTTTGCGGGTGCTCAAAATAACCAGTTTCAATTTTCGCACCTGGATATCAGCAATGGCTTATCGCACAATAACATAACCAGCATATTAAAAGATGATAAGGGCTTTATGTGGTTCGGTACCTTATCTGGCTTAAACAGGTATGATGGGTATAAATTTAAGATCTTTAAACACTCGGTAAACGATACTACTTCGTTAGATGATGATTATATTGTAAGCATTAGCAGGGGACCCGAAAATAAGCTTTGGATAGAAACCCGAAACGGGTTTAATATTTATGATCAGGCAACTGAAAAATTCACCCATAACATCACCGGTTTCCTGCATTCCATTTCAATTCCGGATAGATTTATTACCGCTATAAAAAAAGACAGCGAAGGTAACTTTTGGTTCCTTCATAAATCATTGGGGGTTTATAAATACAATCCAGCATCAAAAAAAACAATTCATTTAACCCATCGGGCTGCTGATGCTGCAACGATAAGCGAAAATGCTGTTTCAGACCTGGCGCAGGACTCCGAGGGGAATTTTTGGCTCACCTATCGCAGTGGTATTATGGAGCGTATGGATCCCCAAAGCCTGCATATCACCTATCGTTCACGCATATTCAATAAGCTGCCGGGCGAATTAAATTCATCCTATAAAATTTTCATCGACAAGCAGGATGATATCTGGGCATTTGTTCCCACCTACTCGGCAGGTGTGTATTTTATAAATGTAAAAAAAGGCGTTTATAAGCATATTGATAAAGGAAACGACCAGGCGCACTTAAATACCGATGTAGTATCGAGCGTGATCCAGGATGACAAAAACAGGATTTGGATAGCTACAGATCATGGTGGAGTGAACTTATTAAACAAGGAAGATTTTAAGATCCAATACCTGCTAAACCGCGAGGATGATAATAAAACTATCGGGCAGAACAGCATTACGCTGATGTATAAGGATAATAACGGGATTGTTTGGGCCGGTACTTATAAAAAAGGGGTAGGTTATTATCATGAAAGCATTATTAAGTTCCCGCTTTATACCCACCATTTAGCCGATCCATTGTCTGATCCGCGGAGTTTAAGCTTTAGCGATATTAATAATTTTGCGGAGGACGCAAAAGGAAATATCTGGATTGGCACCAACGGCGGCGGGCTCATCTATTTCGATCGTAAAAACAGAACCTTTAAAACATACCTGCACGATGCGAATAATGTAAATAGTCTTACTAATAATGTAATAGTATGCATGTTTATTGATCATGATCAAAAGCTATGGATAGGGACATATTTTGGTGGTTTGGATTGTTTTGACGGCAAAACTTTTAAACATTACAAGCATAATGATGCGCAGCCTGGAAGCATTTCGGAGAACAGGATCTGTGCCATAACAGAAAATGCTGAGCATCAGTTACTGGTTGGTACATTATCAGCGGGGTTTAATGTATTTGACAGTAAGACACAAACCTTTACTAATTACATGTCTCATCCCAGCGAAAACGCTATCCACTCAAATTACGTGAGCAAGCTTTTGGCAGATAAGCACGGAAACCTGTGGGTAGTGACTTCATATGGTTTGGATGTTTTGATGAAGAAAACAAACCGGTTTATTCATTTTGTGCATGATGAGAATAACTCCAACAGCCTGATAAATAACAGCACAAACAATATACTTGAAGATAAGGAAGGGCTTATTTGGGTAAGCACACATGAGGGGATAAGCATATATAGCTATAAAACAAGCAAATTCACCAATATAAATAAGCAGGATGGCTTACCTGATAATACGGTGATTGATATGCAGGAATATGATAAAAATAATATGTGGGTAAGCACACCAAACGGTTTATCAAACATTATTATTGACCGGGACCCTAAAGGGCTTAAGTTCCGTTTTGTAAATTATAATGAAACAGAAGGTTTACAGGGGCGCGAGTTTACTGAAAACTCATCCCTGAAAACCCGCGATGGCGAATTGTTATTTGGCGGAGGGAATGGTTTTAACATGTTTAAGCCATTGAGCATTCATGTTAACAGGAACAGGCCTAATTTAATTTTTACAGATCTGCAGGTTTTTAATCAAAGCCTGGACGTTGGCGAAAAAGTGAATGGCAAGGTAATATTGCCGCAATCAATTACCGGGTTAAAATCACTGAACCTGAAGTATAACGATAACGTATTTTCGATAGAGTTTGCCGCGCTTAACTATTTTAATCCCGGTAAAATAAAGTACCAGTACATGATGGAGGGCTTTGATAAGGATTGGATAACTGCCGATAATAAGATCAGGAAAGCCACTTACACCAACCTTGATGCCGGGAACTATACGTTCAAAGTTAGGGCAACTGATAATGAAAGCTGGAATAATAAGGAGCTTACCTTGCAGATAAACATTTTGCCGCCATTCTGGAAAACAACCTGGGCCTATATATTATATGCTGTGGTTGTTTTAAGCGCGCTGCTTTACCTGCGCAAGCGGGGCATCAACAAGATCCGTCAGCAGTTTTCAATTGAAAAAGAACGGGAAGAAGCGCACCGGATGCATGAGCTTGATTTGATGAAGATAAAATTCTTTACCAACGTTAGTCACGAGTTCCGTACGCCACTATCACTTATTATGGCGCCGGTCGATAAAATACTAAAGCAAATTGCTGAGCCCGAAATACAGCGGCAGCTTTTATTGGTGAACCGTAATGCCAAACGCCTGCTTAATTTGGTAAACCAATTGCTTGATTTCAGAAAGATGGAATACCAGGAGCTAAAGCTGCATGAAAGAAATGGCGATATCATCAGCTTTATAAAAGAACTGTCGTACGCATTTACCGATGTGGCTGATCAAAAAAACATCCGGTTTGTTTTTGATACCGAACTGGAAGCATTCCACACCAGCTTTGATCATGATAAAATTGAGCGGATCTTGTTCAACCTGCTCTCAAACGCCTATAAATTTACCCCGGAAGGCGGCCAAGTGAGCGTATTACTGAACCTGTTAAGTGAAAAGGAAGAAACGGAGCAGCAATTGGAAATAAGGGTGATTGATACGGGCATTGGCATTGCTGAAAACAAGCGCGACAGGATCTTTGATCCATTTTTTCAGAACGATATCCCGGGCTCGATGCTTAACCAGGGCAGCGGAATAGGTTTATCAATCACAAAGGAATTTGTTAAACTGCATCGTGGTGAAATTTTTGTTGAAAGTGAGTTTAACCAGGGCACTTGCTTTACGGTTTTATTGTCGCTAAAGCAATTGGATACCGCCATTTTTACTGACACGCATATATTGCTGGATCATAATCCTGATTTTTTACCTGATGTCATTCAGCTTAAAAACGGAACTAAAGAAAACAGGGACGGTAAAAAACCAACTGTTTTACTGGTAGAAGATAATGATGACTTCAGATTTTACATTAAAGATAACTTAAAGGCCGCCTTTAATATTATAGAGGCTGAAAACGGGAAGAAGGGATGGCAAAAGGCACTGGCGCAACATCCTAATTTAATTGTGAGCGATATAAGTATGCCGGAGATGAATGGTATTGACCTTTGCATGAAGATAAAGAACGATACCCGTACCTCACATATTCCTGTAATATTATTAACTGCCTTAATAGGCGAGGAGCAGCAGTTAAAAGGGCTTGAAACGGGCGCATCTGATTACATGACCAAGCCCTTTAACTTCGAGATCCTGCAGTCAAAGATCAAAAATATATTGAGTCAGCAGGAGTATATGCGAAAAACTTATACCAAGCAGGTGGAGGCAAGTCCGACTGAGGAATACATAGAATCGCCGGATGAGCTGTTTATAAAAAAGGTGTTGCTGCTGATTGATAATAACATCTCGAATCCCAACTTCTCTGTTGAAGAGCTAAGCAGCGAGGTTTTTGTAAGCCGTTATACGCTATACAAAAAAATATTAGCCATGACCGGCAAAACCCCTAACGAGCTGGTACGGTCCATGCGGTTAAAGCGCGCGGCACAGTTGCTTGAAACCGGGCATTTAACCATATCGCAGATCTGCCATAAAGTAGGCTTTAAGAGCCAGAAATATTTTGTTAAAACTTTTAAGCTGGAGTATAATACCATCCCATCCAAGTACAACGAAAGCGTGACCGCTGATTTGAATGATTAAAGGATTACGCTGATTTGTATTTGCAGGCGTCATTTTTGAACCATGATTCACTTGATTATAGGATTTCTTGATTTACTGGTAAAGTTGATATGCGCCAGTTAATCCTTTAATCAAGCAAATGATAATTCAGACTACAGATCACATGATACTATAATCTCACTTTAAAAACTATTTAGCCTTCAAATAGGTACACATTTGTCAATATTTATTGCCTTTTTAGTCCTTGATGAGGGCTTTTTTTTATTTATATAATTGATAATCAAATAAATAAACAGGGTTGACATTTGTGCCCCTATTTATCCACAACCGGGCTTTAATTCCCATATAATTTTACCCCCAGTATAATGAAAAATCAACAGGTGCCACAATTCACCTGCTGAGAATAAACCTGATAATTAGTTTACAAATTTTAGTGATAACAAACGGGCGCAATTTAATTGCTTGTTTGGTCAGCAATACAGGAGGAAATTTCTGCTATAGCTTTTGCTATTATTTGCCTTTCAAATTAAAGGACATATACCAGTTAACCAATTAGTACAACCAAAAATCCAAAATAAATCAATTACCAATTAACTAATTATTATGCGAAAAACTCTACGAATAGCATTGCTGTTCATGTCCTTGTTTGTTTGTGCCGGGTTGAAGGCGCAAAGCCAGGGAACAGTAATCAAAGGAACAGTAACCGATGAAAAAGGCGTAACACTTCCGGGCGCTACCGTTACTGTTAAAGATGCCAGGATAAATGCTATTACCGATGCAAACGGTAGTTATAGTATCCAGGTGCCCGCTACGGGACGGACGCTTGTTTTTTCATTTATAGGGATGGAAAAACAGGAAGTTTTAATAAGCGGCAAAACAACTATTAATGTAAAGCTGCAGTTAACCTCAAATAACCTGGCGGATGTTGTGGTGATAGGTTATGGCACGCAAAAAAGGCAGGATGTTAACGGTTCAATATCGTCTGTTACTGCAAAGGATATTGCCAATATCCCGCAGCCCAGCGTTGACCAGATGCTGCAGGGTAAGGCCGCCGGTGTAACCATTACCCAAAACTCAGGCGGACCGGGCAGCGCAACATCGGTACACATAAGGGGGATCACTTCGTTCGGGCAAAGTGAGCCGTTATATGTAATTGATGGTGTGCCTATCCAGGGTGACGCTACAAACTCGCCGCAATTAACCCGTACCGGCGGCGGACAAGAAGAAACAGGTGTTAGCCCTTTATCTCTTATCAACCCAAACGACATTGAATCAATTGATGTATTGAAGGATGCATCGGCAACAGCGATATATGGTAGCCGCGGTGCCAACGGTGTAGTTATTATTACTACTAAGAGAGGTAAGAACGGCAGCGCAAAAATAAATTATGATGGGTATTACGGTGTGCAAACGCAAGGCAAGTTTATTAAAATGATGGACCTGCAGCAATATGCCAACCTGCAAAATGTACTTGCGGATGCCTTTGGGACACAAAGAAGAGGTGAGTTTGCAGATCCTTCCATATTAGGCCCGGGTACAAACTGGCAGAGGGCGATATTTAAAAATGCGCCTGAGCAAAGCCATACCCTGTCGGTATCAGGCGGAAAAGATGGTTTGGATTATTATATTTCAGGAGGATATTTAAAACAGGAAGGCACCATTATCGGCAGCGATTTTGACCGTTATTCTTTCCGCACCTCAATTAATTCGCAGGTAAAAAGCTGGTTTAAATTAGGTGGCACCATGTCTGCCAGCCGTAGCAATCAAAATACCGGCTTAGGCGAAAATACAGGGTTGGTTTATTACGCCCTGTTAAGCGCGCCTGATAGCCCGGTATATAATGCCGATGGCACATTTGCAGGTCCGTCTGTAACTTCAAACGGAACTATCCAAGGGCAGCCAAACCCGGTTCAGCAGGCGCTCAGCCTTACCAATAATTTAATCAGAAATAATGTACAGGGCAATTTTTATAACGACATCCAGTTTTTTAAGGATCTGACCCTGCACTCTGAAATAAGCGGTAATTTCGACTTTACCAAAGCAAAAACATTTCAGCCTACTTACTCATATGGATCTACCGGGTCTGGAGCGGCATTTACCAATGCAACTGCGCGGTTAAATGAATACAATACCGATGACCAGTACTGGGATTGGAACGAAAATATAAACTACTCGCATACCTTTAATAAAAAGCATGCGCTTACCGTATTGGCAGGCCACGAAGTATGGGAATCAAACTATGATGCTGTTTCTGCCGCCATATCGGGCTTTACAGCAGGTAACACCTTACAAACACTAGGCTTAGGTACACAATCATCCGACCTGATAGGTGAAAATAAAGGTACCACTGTTATGGAATCATGGCTAAGCCGTGCTATTTATACTTACGATAATAAGTACAGTATAACTGCATCTATCCGTAGCGACAGGTCATCAAACTTTGCACCGGGGCATCAAACAGGATATTTTCCGGGTGTTGCCGTATCATGGAGATTATCTGAAGAGCCATTTATGGCAAGCATAAAAAGTGTTGCTGATAATATTAAAATAAGGGTAGGATACGGAACTACAGGTAACTCAAATATCCCGGGTTACAGGTATGGTTCGGCAATTACCCCTGTAAGTACAGGTTTTGGCACAGGCTTTATTGTGGGTAACATTGCCAACCCCGACCTTACCTGGGAAACTGCTATCCAAAAAAATGCCGGTTTTGATTTTAGCTTATTCAACAACCGGATTGACGGTTCATTTGACGTGTATCAAAAAACATCAAAAAATTTCCTTTTCCAGCAGCCGCTGCCGGCTTTCTTAGTAGGCGGCACTGCCGAATATTCAGGAGCCGCCGTTTTGCAACCACCATATAAAAACGCCGGCGAAATTGAAAACAAAGGTTTTGAATTCAGCATTAACAGCCGCAACATTCAAAGCCAGAACTTTAAATGGAGCACTACCTTAATATTTTCAAAATACAGCAATAAGGTGGTATCATTAAATGGGTATCCATCAATAATAGGCAGCGAAAACACAAGCTATATAAGCTTACCGGTAACTAACACCACTGTTGGCGGCCCGATAGGTGAGTTTTATGGTTACAAAGTACAGGGTATTATTAAAACTACCGATCAGCTGCAATACCTGGCAACACATCCTCAAAATGTAACCGGTGGTACATCACCTGCGGTAGTAACCAATGACAGGAGTGTAGCCAACTCTATCTGGCTGGGCGATATCCAATACCAGGATCTTAACCACGATGGCAAGGTTGATTCAAAAGATCAAACAGCTTTGGGTAACCCTAATCCTGATTTTACTTATAGCATCTCCAATACTTTTAACTACAAGGATTTTGAGCTGTCGATATTCTTAAACGGATCATATGGTGGTAAAATCCTGAACGCATTGCGCTATCAAACAGAAGGCTTGTCAGGCTTATATCAAAACCAAACTGCCGCATCAGCAAACTTCTGGACACCGAGTAACCCTAATTCAAACATCCCTGCGCCAAGGGCAGGTATAGCAAACAACAACCTGGTTATGAGCGATCGCTTTTTGGAAAGCGCCTCATTCCTGAGAATCCAGAACGTACGGTTGGGTTATAATTTGCCAACCAAATGGGCCAAATATGCAAAGCTTAACCACTTAAAAGTTTATGTAAGCGGCCAAAACCTGTATGTGTTTACCAAGTACACCGGTCTTGACCCTGAAATTGGCTCATTAAACCAGAGCCCGATATTACAGAACATAGACAATGGAAGATACCCGATACCGCGTACAGTTATTTTTGGATTGAATGCTGAGTTTTAATTTGTTAAAAGGAAATTAATATGAAAAGATATATAAAATACATTTTAAGCATGGCGGCATTAACAGGAGTTATAGCTTCCGGTTGTAAAAAAGATTTTTTTAACCGTCCGCCAGAAAGCCAGACCACTGTTGGCAGTTACTATCAAACTGCAGACCAGGTAAAGGCAAGTACCAATGCCCTTTATGCGGCCCCGTGGTTTGGGTTTAATACAAAAGTTGGCTGGTCTATAAGTGAGCTGGCCAGTGGTAACGGCCGTACAGGGTCATCGGATGTGGTTGCTTTTGGTAATTTCTCCGTATCAAACGGAAACTTTGAACTGAGTGCCGCATGGAACTCGCTGTTTACAGTTGTTGCACAATCAAATGCATTGATTGCCAACCTGCCTGCCAATGTGCCTGCATCGGTGCCGGCAAGCGTAGTAAATAACGCCATGGGCGAAGCGCGTTTAATGCGAGGCCTGGCCTACTTTTACCTTACCCGCATTTTTGGTAACGTGCCGATTGTAGAAAACCCGTTACTTGAGGTTAGTAACTTTCAAAACGTTAACACCAACCCGGTTACTGATGTTTACAAATTTATCATCAATGACCTGAAATTTGCTGAAACTAATTGTACGCCGAATGTAGCGGCCACCGGGCACGTTTCAAGTGGTTCGGCATCGGCATTGCTTTCAAAAGTTTACCTGTACATGCAGGATTATACCAATGCACGCCTTGAAGCTGAAAAAGTTATCAATAGCGGCGAATTCCAATTGTTTGGGATTGATATTGCAGGAAATACTTATGAAGATCTGTTTAAAATTGCCAATAACAACAATAAGGAATCAATAATTGCCTTACAATGGCTTGCCAACGCAGGTTATGGTTTTGGTAACGCGGTGCAGGCATCATTTGCTTACAGCAGCGCAATTACCCAAACTGGCGATGGTTATGGCGTACTGGCGCCAAGTTTTGATTTGCAGGATGCTTATGCAGCTAATCCCGGCGACTTGCGCAGAAAGGCAACCATTATGCTCCCCGGTGATTATTACTCCTACCTTGACCAGGCACAGGGCGGTTATACTTTGCCTGCAGATGCCAGCTCACAGGGTACGCATGCGCAAATAAAGAAATATGTAGTAGGCTCACCTGCTGATAATAATGGTGCGAGCGCGTTCCAGTCGACAGCTATGAACACTTATATTATGCGTTTATCTGATGTTTATCTTATAGCCGCGGAGGCAATTTTAGGTCAATCGGCCAATCCGGGTGTGGGCCATGGAATTGATACTGCCGCAAGCACCAATGATGCAACCGCGCTTAAATATTTTAATAAGATCCGCCAGCGCGCAGGTGTTCAGCAAAAAACAAGCATCACCTATAGGGATATTATAAAAGAAAGACGTTTGGAATTTGCAATTGAAGGTGATTACTGGTATGACCTGTGCCGCCTGGATGGCTTTAATTCAGCCACACACTCTGTAGCTATATCAATTATCAGTAAGCAGGACAGGGGCGATTCGAGCACTGATACCCCACCTGTGCGTTATCACGATGCTACTTATACCCCAACCAACCTTGATTTCCTGTTCCCTGTTCCGGCAACAGAGGTAGCAGCAGATCCTAACCTAATTAAGGCACCTGTTCCATACGTATTTAAATAATCACCAGATATGAAAACATTAAATCTAAGATCAAAAAATTTATACTGGATCCTATCGGCATTGATGGTATTTGGTTTCGCATCCTGTAAAAAGGAAAGCGCTACTATAGTAGGCGGGAAAGGGGCCCCGGTAATTACAAGAGTGAGGACAGTAACAAAAAACCAGGTTGACTCGATGTTAACCACCACTACTATAACTTACGACTCGCAGGGAGTTGCAACTACGGTAACCAGTCCTAATTATAATCCGCAGGTTATCAAGTTTGATTCAACTACAACCGATGGTAAAAAACAAAACCTTTATGCTATAATTGGTCAAAACCTGGGGAGCGTAACTTCGGTAAAGTTTAACGGTGTATCTGCCTATTTTAATGCGGCGCTGGTTTCTGATAATACCATAATAGTGAGCATCCCGCAGGATATCCCAACCGGACCTGATCAGCCTAATAAATTAGTGGTTACAACTTTACATGGTTCTGTTAGTTATGCTTTTACTGTATTAACACCGCCGCCAACGGTTTCAAAAGTATCTGATTATAACTTTGTGGCGGGTTCGCAAATTACCTTAACCGGGGTAAGCTTCGCTACAATAACCGCTGTAACTATTAAAGGCACTACCGATGCTGCCACTATTGTAAGCAAGGTTGATACCCAAATGGTTATTAAAATGCCTGCATCTGCAATTAATCGTGCAAACCTGTTATTTACATATGCATCGGGCCAGGCTGCAAGCTCACAGGAATTTGTTGACCTCGATAACGCTTACCAGATTTTTGTTAATAACGATTTTAAAAATTCATGGGCTGATAATTCATGGGCGCATCCATCAGGCGTGTCAACAACAACTTCGCATTCAGGCACTGCTTCAATTGTAGCAACATATCCTGCAGGCGGCTGGCAAATTGAAGGATGGTCAAACTGGTCCCCAAGTATTGATTATAGTGCAGATTATAAATATTTGACCTTCTGGGTTAAAGGCGGAACGGTGACCCACACCCTTGTATTGGTGGGCGACCAGATGGCCGGCGGATATGGACAGGTTCAAAACCAGTATGCTTATGCAGCGCAACTGGTTACTGTGCCTGCAAAAGTTTGGACTTACTTTAAGATCCCGCTGGGCGCACCATCATCAACAAACCCTAACTTGTTAAACTTCTGGAAAAACGGAACACCTGCCAAGCAGTTAGGCTTCTTTTTGCAGGGCCAAAATGGCGATGTTGACGAAACCATGTACTTTGATGAAGTAGCGTTTATAAAATAATAACCTGTTTACTATAACGACGGGATTTAAATCCCGTCGTTATATCTGAAAAAGTAAAGTTGATTGGGTTGATTAAGTTAGATTGAGTTGATTAGGTTGGAGTAGGTTGATCGAGTTTAATAGTGTAAGCAATTCAATAATATAAATAATACAACCTTTCAACGGTTTTCAAAACACATTCAACTCAATCTAACTTAATCAACTTATTCAACTCAATCTAACTCAATCAACCAAAAAAGTGTTAAATTCGTATTACCAGTTTAACCGATTTGTACACTAAATTTTATATAAGATGACGAGTAATGTGATGCGTGAGATTACCCCGCTGACACCCAGCGATTGCTTTACTATTTTTTCGAGGGTTAAAAAGAAGTTTGATTTCCCGCTTCATTACCATGATGAGTATGAATTGAACCTGATTTTGAATGCAAAAGGGGCAAAACGTGTGGTTGGGGGGCATATTGAGGTAATTGATAACCTGGAACTGGCGCTTATTGGCCCGAACCTTTATCATGCCTGGTTTACCAATCAATGCCAGAGCGAGGAGATCACCGAGATCACTATCCAGTTTCATAAAGATCTTTTTGATGAAAAGCTTTTAAAAAGAAACCAGCTGAGCTTTCTAAAAAGCATGCTGGAGCGCTCGCAAAGGGGGATAATATTTGCGCCTGAAACTATAACCGCGCTTAAAGACCGTTTATTGTCGTTAGATAAAAAGAGCGGTTTTGATTCGGTGCTGGAACTGTTATCTATCCTGCACGATCTTTCTATCTCGCGGAATATGAAGACATTATCGGATTCGAGCTTTACCAATGAAAAGTTTTATTACAACAGCCGGCGCATTGAAAAAGTGTTCGAGCATATGAATACTAACTACAACAAACAGGTAACCCTTGCCGAAGTTGCCCGCATTGCCAATATGCCCGAAGCATCATTTAGCCGCTTTATAAAAAAGCGTACCGGTAAAACTTTTATTGATAGTTTGAATGAGATCCGCCTTGGCCACGCTTCGCGGATGCTGATAGATTCAACAACTACAGTTGCAGAAATAGCCTACAAATGCGGGTTTAACAACATCTCCAATTTCAACCGGATCTTTAAACGAAAAAAACTTTGCATTCCGAAGGAATTCAGGGAAACGTATACGGGGAACAGGGTGTTTATTTGATGTGCGGATAAGGTAGATGTGCGGATGTGGGGGATGATGTGCGGATTTTGGATGTGCAGATGTGCGGATGAAAATATTAAGTGGGTAAAAATCATAGCATTAAGGGTAAAAAAGTATTATATAACTGTTGCCAATAAATTTACTTTAGTAAGTACCATTATAAACCACTTAAAGTTGAATCTAAACATCAATAAATCATTCATCCGCACATTTGCACATCCGCATATCTGCACATTTTCATTCGTCCACACATTTGCACATCCGCATATCTGCACATTTTCTATCATCCGCACATTTGCACATCCGCATATCTGCACATTTTCCTTCATCCGCACATCTGCACATCCGCATATCTGCACATTTTCCTTCATCCGCACATTTGCACATCTGCATATCTGCACATTTTTCTTTCATTCGCACATTTGCACATCTGCATATTCGCACATCTCCTAATCCATATGAAACTTCACCTTATAGATGTTGCCATTATAGCGCTCTACTTGTTAAGCACCATATTTATAGGGTTGTGGTATCGCAAAAAAGCAAAGGAAAACAAAGAGAGCTATATGCTGGGCGGTAAATCGCTGCCATGGTATAAGCTGGGGCTGAGCGATGCATCTGATATGTTCGACATCAGCGGCACCATGTGGATGGTGAGCCTGTGCTTTGTTTACGGGATGAAGAGCATCTGGATCCCATGGTTGTGGCCGGTTTTTAACCAGGTGTTTTTAATGATGTACCTGTCGCGCTGGCTGCGGCGCTCAAATGCTGCAACCGGGGCCGAATGGCTGGCAACAAGATTTGGAAAAACAGGCGCGGGTGTAACCAGCTCAAATTTGGTAGTTATAGCTTTTGCGCTGTTGAGCTGCCTGGGATTTTTGGCATATGGTTTTATCGGGCTGGGAAAATTCATTGAAATTTTTGTACCCTGGGATTTGATAAAGGGCTACATTCCGTTTGATGTTGCTCCGCAATATGTGCCACATATTTATGGCATCATATTTACACTGTTTGCTATGTTTTATTCCATTTTGGGCGGGATGCACAGCATTGTGGTGGGCGATATGGTTAAATACGGCATTATGACGGTGGCCTGTATCTGGATAGGCGTTATTGCCACAACCCACATGCAGGGTAACCCGCTTAATGTGCCGAAAGGATGGTATAGTCCGTTTTTTGGCAAGCACCTTGGCCTTAGCTGGACAGGGATCATTACCGAAGTAAATGCCAAAATAAAGAGTGATGGCTATTCGCTGTTCGGGTTGTTTTTTATGATGATGACCTTTAAGGGCTTTTTTGCGGCGTTGGCTGGTCCGGCGCCAAATTATGATATGCAAAAGATCCTTTCTACCCGCTCGCCAGAGGAGGCCAGCAAAATGAGCGGTTTTGTGAATATTATTTTGCTGCCCATTAGATACACACTGATAATCAGCCTTACCATTCTTGGCCTTTTATTTTATCACCAGATGAATTTAAAGGACGGAACCGGGGCTATTGATTTTGAACGGATCCTGCCTGCTGTGATCAATAATTTTTTACCGGTAGGTTTGGTAGGCTTGCTGCTGGCCGGTTTGCTGGGTGCATTTATGAGCACTTTTAGCGGCACCATGAATGCGGCACAGGCTTATATAGTGAACGATATCTATTTAAAATATGTAAATCCGCAGGCATCAACTAAAAAGATCATCACCATGAATTATTTGGTGGGGGTAGTGGTTGTAGCTGTAGGTGTTTTCCTTGGTTTTTTTGTAAAGGATGTTAACAGTGTGTTACAGTGGATAGTATCTGCTCTTTATGGCGGTTATAT
Source organism: Mucilaginibacter sp. (assembly GCA_028287925.1). Classification (GTDB taxonomy): domain Bacteria; phylum Bacteroidota; class Bacteroidia; order Sphingobacteriales; family Sphingobacteriaceae; genus Mucilaginibacter. Next base: position 14,956 of record JAQBOS010000111.1, read on the forward strand.
AGCAGCCAATGTATTAAAATGGCATTGGTGGCGCTTTAATGCTAATGGATTTTTCTGGGGGATGCTTACCGGGATAATAACCTCAATGGTGTTCTCAGTAATAATTCCGGATGGAGAGCTGTTGTACTGGTTCCCTGTGCTATTTGGATTATCACTTGCCGGGTCTATAATTGGATCATACGCAGTACCGCCAACAGACATAGCCGTTTTAAAATCGTTTTATTCAACTATCCGTCCGTGGGGATTTTGGGAGCCGGTTAAACAGGCGGTTTTGGTTGATGATCCATCATTTCAACATAACAAAAACTTCAAGATCAATATGTTTAACGTAGTAATTGGTACCATGGCGCAATGTTGTTTAACCATTTTACCTATGTACCTGGTATTAAGGCAAAAAATGCCGCTGTTGGTTACGGTGGGAATCCTGGCGGTGATTGTGGTGATATTGAAAAAGACCTGGTGGGATAGGTTGAAGGAGTATTGATTGGGGGAGTTGATTAGGTTGATTAAGTGAGTGGTTGATTGGGTTGGGTAAGAATAAATTAAGCATGACAATGTCGTTAAGTTAAGAGAATGTTGGCTATAAACTGACCACATAACAACGTCCAATAGCCCCACCTAAACGGCGCAGCCCTCATGAACGCCTATTAAAAATAAACAACTGTGAATAATCCTCCCCGGTAGGGAGGACTTG
>JAQBOS010000118.1 GCA_028287925.1 Mucilaginibacter sp.
AATCGCCAAATTTTTCCCAATCATACATTGGGCTTGAAATTTCAACCCGTTTACTGCCAACTGTCCATGGATTTTTCAGCTGCGCGATGTAGATATTCTGCTGAAAATTTTCATCGCCTTCCCAACCGGCCCATATTAAATACAGCTTGCCTTTATTTTCAAATACTGAAGCATCTATAGCCCATTTATCTGTTACATCACTTAGCTTTCCTTTAAAAACCCATTCACCCTGTAACGGATCGGCTGATGAATTTTCAAGCACATACAACCGGTGATTATTATTGCTACCATCGTCAGCAGCAAAATACATGTACCATTTATTGTTGATGAAATGCAGTTCAGGCGCCCAAAGTTCTTTTGAATATGCCTTATTGGGTGGCGGTGTCCAAACTGTTTTATTTTGTGCCAATTTCAGGTCAGCCATATTTTTGGTTTTGTATAAAACCAGCTTGCTGCCCATTGAATTGGTGTAGTAATAATATCCCGCATGGTAAATAACCCATGGATCGGCTCCGGATGGCAATAACGGATTTGTAAATTCTTTTTTAGCAACAGGCTGAGCCAACACAGAATTAAAAAATAAAACTGTTAAAAATACATTTAAAAGTTGTTTCATAAGTATAACCAGGCACTATAATTGATCTTGAAATTCAGGGTTTGAGGTTTAAAGGTAGTTTTTATTTTTAAAAATGCGATAAATTTTGAATTTTCTGCTTAAAAACCCAATTCATCAAGTTCAACTACTGCCGAGTCGCAAATATAAGTAGGCACTATCCCTGTTGATGTGATCCTGTTTTCTACATCTTTGGGCAAGGTATTGCCTGATAATACCAGCACTGTATCAAATCCGAATTTATTACCACCTAAAATATCGGTTTGCAGTGTATCACCTACCATTACTATCTGCGTTTTATTGATTGGGCGGTACTCGCGGATCAGGTCATAAGCAAACATAAACATTTGCGAATCCGGCTTACCAAACCTTATAAATTGCCTGCCTATTATACTCTCAATCATTGCAGCTATCCCCCCTATTGCAATCCCAACATCAGCTAATGATACAGGATAAGCCTTATCAGTATTGGCAACTATAACCGGGATGGTGCGTTTACGAAGTATATTAACTGTTTTATTCAGGTCATCGCACCAGTTAAAGCCTTCGTCATCCAAAAAAACCATTGCGTTAACTTTATCAATATTATCGCTATTGATGGCGCTAACAGGCAGGGTATGCAAGCCAGCGCCTTCAATATAATGCGAGGACTCCGGCGTGCCCAAAAAAGCCACGATACCATCTTCCACCTTAAGGCCTAAATATTCTTTGGTAAGCATTCCTGAAGATACAATACGATCAGGCGTTATATTTGCTAACCCTGCCTTGTGATAGCTTTCGGCCAGTTGCACCGGGCTGCGTGAAGCATCATTGGTAACAATATAGTACTCTTTCCCCTGTGCTTCCAGGTATTCAAACGTTTTTTGAATCCCCGGCACCAATCCCTGGTAGGTTTTAAGTACCCCAAATGCATCAAAAAATATTATCTCGTACTTATCAATTATCGATTTAAAGTTTTCAATGCGTTTCATGTGCGTGTGTTTGGTTGATTAAGTTAGATTGGGTTGATTATGTTGATTGAGTTACAAGGATTGCATTGAGTAAACTAATTAAATTCTTTTTCTTTCAGACCAACTTAATCAACTTACTCTAACTTAATCAACTCAATCAACTAAATTATTTCAGCCCCAGCGCTTCAATTATTTTCTCCGCATCAAAGTCCCTGTCAACTGATGGCAGATAGATTTCAAATGCTTCGGATTGTAGCTTACTGGCATATTGTTCGTTAAAGAAATGCTTGCCGTCTTTTATCACGTAGTTCAATATAAAAAAGCGATAGGCTTCTTTTAAAAAACGGATCTCGTCTGCGGTTATCGGGTTTACCTTATGATACTCCTTTAAAAACAGGATAAACCTGTCTTCCATCATCGTAGTTATCACATAGCTGAATATGGTGCGATCACCCCTGTCTGAACATACGCGACTAAAAAAGTAAAAATCAAGAATGCGGTAGCTCATCCTGAACCAGTCGTAATCCCAGCGGGAATAAAGCTCCAGATCAGGGGTCACTGAAAAATTGCCAATGTTCCAGTCGATAAAAACAGGAATGATCTCAAACGAGCTCATGTTATATTTCGACCTGTTTTTTAGGAACAGATCACAATGGTATTTCAAAAAATCAACCTGCATGGCCGATCCGAACTGCTTTTCATCGGTTTCTAACTCCTTCTGCAATAAAAAAATATCGGTTCGAAGGGTTTTTGACGACTTTGGCAATACATTTTTTGTTCTTGAACAGGCTTTATGAAAACGGCCTACCTGTTGCCCTAGTTTGATAATATGATGCTCTTCCAACCGCCTTGGCAAGCGCTCCAGTATGCGGGTCGGGTTATAAAACACCACCCAGGCATCAGTTTTACCCTGTTTATGACGATAGATATAGACCCGGTTATTTTTTAATAACGATTTTGCCAGCAGGTTTTCAAACGGATAAAGCAGGTTGTTTGATAAGCTGTGGATAATGCGATGATCTTCTTTAAAATGCTCGTACTTACCAAAATAGGATAGCTTGGCAATAATAATATCATCATCATGAAACGTGATCCTAAACACATGATTTGTTGAAACCATTGCGCTGATATCCTCAATTTCCTTTATTGATTTTGATGCGTCGTAACCTTCCCACGCTTTCTGTAAGATAAAGTTGTAGTCGAGTTTTGTAAGTGCCTTTGCTTTTGATTTAATAGGTTGCTCAAGCTCGGCAATATGTATAGTCGTCATAACCGGGATTAATGGATTAAATAGATTTCAAGAGGATGTCGGAACCAAAGCAATAGATTAAATGGATTTCTTGGATCTTCCGGACTTATCTTAAATTTTAATCTTCTTATTTAACAATCTTTTAAAAGTTAGTGATTTGCTTCCAAAATTAAGAAGCAACCCTACCTCAATATTATAAGCTTCAAGATAATTTAAAGCCTGGGCCAAATGTACATCATCCATTTCAATTAGCGCTTTAAGTTCAACCATTATCAGGTTTTCAACAAAGAAATCTACCCGTCTTCTCCCCACTTCAATTTCACGATAATAAATTGACATTACCTTTTCCCTTACAAATGAAAGGCCCTCTAATGCCATTTCAATCTCCAATGATTTTTGATATACAGATTCCACAAAACCATTACCTAGCTGGGTATGAACCCGCATAGCACAACCTATTATTCTATGCGTTATATCATCGTGTTTTAAGTGTTCAGGCATTATTTACTCAACGTATTAATTTCAAAAAATCATCTTATCATCATTCAAGCATCTACAAATCATCTTCAACTCTACACCAGAAAGGCATCCCTCAAATCCCTTAATCCCGGTTCCCGGTTCAAATGATCTCAAAATACCTCTTCAGCTCCCAGTCCGTAACACTCTTGCCAAACTGGCGGCACTCCCAGAGTCTGGTATTTGTAAAATGGTCAACAAAAGCCTCGCCAAATAATTCTTTGGCAATGGCAGATTCTTTCATAATCATCGTTGCGTCATGAAGATTTGACGAAAGGCTACCATTTCTTTTATCCTGGTAACCATTACCCACTGTTGCCGGGATCGTTAAAGGCAATTTATTTTTTATCCCATATAGGCCAGATGCAAGGGCCGCAGCCATAGCAAGATATGGGTTGGTATCTGATCCGGGGATGCGGGTTTCCAGGCGGGTATAATTTTCTGATGTATGGATCACTCTTAAGGCTGTTGTGCGGTTATCAATCCCCCATGTTACCGTAGTTGGCGCCCAGGCTCCCTCAACCAAACGTTTGTAGCTGTTAATAGTTGGCGCAAACATGGGCAGGATTTGCGGCAGACAATGCAGCTGACCGGCCAGGTAATGCTTATGCAGGTCGCTCATGTTATACTCATCATCAGCACTGTAAAAAAGATTTTTTGACTGATCTTTTGTCCATAGGCTTTGGTGGATATGACCGCTGCAACCCGGCAGGTTTTCGTTCCACTTGGCCATAAAGGTTGCCATTATGCCATGCTTGTTGGCTATTTCTTTCACAGCGGTTTTAAACAAAACTGCTTTATCGGCGGCTTCCATAACATGATCATGCAAGATAGCCGCTTCATACACTCCCGGACCGGTTTCTGTATGCAAACCTTCCAGCGGCACATTAAATTGAAGGAGCAGGTCGAAAAGATCATTATAAAACTCATCATTTAACGAGGTTCGGAGTATGGAATAACCAAACATACCCGGGGTTAGGCTTTCCAAGTTGGTAAAGCTTTTATCTTGCAGGCTTTGCGGCGTTTCCCTGAAATTAAACCACTCAAATTCCTGTGCAAATTCGGGATGATAACCGAGGTCATCACATTGTTTGGAGATGCGTCTTAACAGGCTTCGCCCACAGGCTGGCAGATCATTCCCATCGGCCTTACTAAAATCGCCCAGAAAAAAAGGAATATTCTCATCCCATGGAATGGTTCGAAAGGTTGACAGATCAATCTGGCACATCTGGTCAGGGTAGCCTGTATGCCATCCGGTAAGCTTTACATTATCATAACAGGCATCGCTGCTATCCCATCCCCACACCACGTCACAAAAACCGTAACCGCCCTCAAGCCCATCAATGAACTTTTTAGGGTGGATAACTTTTCCCCGCAAAACGCCGTCAATATCGGCAAATGCGAACTTTATTTTTTTTATATCGTTTTCTTTAAGGTAGGCCTTAATCTGATCTTCATTCATAACATGTAGAATAATTGACGGAGCAATTTAAGCAAGACAAATGTAATGCTTAAAACAATAAAATCTGTTGTTCAGTAGCTGCAAAACATTACGCAATTCTATTACGCTGTGAACCTTATCTTTGTTTGATTAAATCATAACAATTGAAAGAAACACCTTCCTGGTTATTTGTTTACGGAACCCTGTTAGATAAGCAGAATGAATTTGGCGCCTATTTAAATGCCAAATGTTCCTTTTATGCCGAAGGAAGATTTAAAGGCAGGCTTTATGATATTGGAGAATACCCGGGGGCAGTGTCAGATGCCGATGGTTCCTGTTATGTATATGGAAAAATTTTCGCAGTTAATGATCCGGATAATGTATTGAAGCAATTGGATTACTATGAAGGATTTGGAGCCGACCAGGCAAAGCCAAATTTATTTATTAGAGAACGAATGTCTATCGAAACCGACAATGAACCTGTAATATGCTGGGTATATTTATATAATTTGTCGGTTGAGGGGTTATGGTTGATTAAATCCGGCAAGTATTTATCGTAAAAGACTTACGAAGTTTAACTCGATTATTTATTTGTTTTTAATGGCCTCGTTGAGGGCTTCGCCGTTTAAAACTTCGTAAGTCTGATGGTTAGTAACATTTAGCTCATAAAAGACCGGAGGCAGAGCCTCGGCCAATCTTGTAGCAACGGATTTTAATCCGTTGGGATGGCAGAAAAACATGGTCGTGCCTATGGCACTTTATTAATTAGATTTGTCTGCGATGGGTTAAAACCCATCGTTACAAAATGCTTCGAGCCGCTGGCTCTTTGAAAAAGCCCGGGTAAAACAATCCCCTAAAAGACAGGACAAACCAGAGGCAGAGCCTCGGCCAATATTGTAACAACGGATTTTAATCC
>JAQBOS010000138.1 GCA_028287925.1 Mucilaginibacter sp.
CGATAGCTTAATAAAACGTACTATTGAACCATGTAAAACAGCATTGAAAAATGCTGGTTTAAAAACTTCGGATATTGACGAAGTGATATTGGTTGGTGGTTCAACACGTATCCCTGCTATACAGGAAGCTGTTGAAAAATTCTTTGGCAAAGCGCCTTCAAAAGGTGTTAACCCTGATGAAGTGGTTGCAATTGGTGCAGCTATCCAGGGTGGTGTATTAACAGGTGAAGTTAAGGATGTATTGTTGTTAGATGTTACCCCGCTTTCATTAGGTATTGAAACCATGGGTGGTGTAATGACCAAGCTTATTGAAGCTAATACTACTATCCCTACCAAAAAATCTGAAGTATTCTCAACTGCGTCTGATAGCCAGCCATCAGTAGAGATCCATATATTACAGGGTGAGCGCCCTATTGCATCGGGTAACCGTACAATTGGCCGTTTCCATTTGGATGGAATACCACCGGCTCCGCGTGGCATACCACAGGTTGAAGTAACTTTTGATATTGATGCCAACGGGATCTTGCATGTATCTGCAAAAGATAAAGCTACCGGTAAAGAGCAGAAAATTCGTATTGAGGCATCTTCAGGTTTAACCGATGCCGAGATCAAAAAGATGAAGGACGAAGCTGAAGCAAATGCTGATTCTGACAAAAAGGCAAAAGAAGAAGTTGAAAAACTGAACGCTGCCGACGCCCTGATCTTCTCGACAGAAAAACAACTGAAAGAGTACGGCGACAAAATTTCAGCTGACAAAAAGGGCCCTATCGAAGAAGGTTTAACAAAGTTGAAAGAAGCTTATGCAGCTAAAAACTTTGCCGATATTGATACCGCACAAGCTGAATTAAGCAATGCGTGGAACGTAGCATCTGAAGAGATGTACAAAGCCGCAGGTGATGCAGGTCAGGCTCAGCCAGGTGCAGAAGGTAGTGCAGGTGCACCACACGCAGAAGGCAATGCCGATACTGTTACAGATGTTGACTTTGAAGAAGTAAAATAAGGCCCTCTAACCCCCTAAAGGGGGAATAAGAAAACCCCGGTTATTTAGTTTAGCCGGGGTTTTTTGTTGGAGGATGAAGTTAAACTTACGAAGTTTCTAAAACTTCGTAAGTTTGTTTGAATGAAAAAAGCCGCTGAACAAATCATCCAGCGGCTTTCTTATTTTATAAACATCTGCCAATTTCATCCGCACATTCGCACATCAAAAATCCGCACATCAACTTCACGTTCCGTATTCCGGAGTTGTTATTTCGCTTTCTTCAAACTCGTAGTCTGTTAAAGGCGGGCAGCTGCAGATCAGCGTCCTGTCGCCGTAAGTATCGTTTACACGACCAACTGACGGCCAGAATTTATAGGCAGCAACATAAGGCAGCGGGAATGCAGCTTTTTGACGGCTATATGGATGCTCCCATTCATTAGCTGTAATTACTGATGCGGTATGCGGCGCATTTTTTAGCGGGTTGTCAGTTTTGTCAGACAGGCCTTTTTCTACACTGTCAATTTCATGACGGATAGAGATCATGGCATCGCAGAAGCGGTCAAGCTCGTGCTTAGGTTCTGATTCTGTTGGCTCAACCATAACGGTACCTGCAACCGGGAATGATACAGTTGGCGCATGGAAACCATAGTCCATTAAACGTTTGGCAATATCGGTAACCTCGATGCCGAAACTCTTGAATGAGCGGCAATCCAGGATCATTTCGTGTGCACAACGGCCATTAGCGCCTGTGTATAACACAGGGTAGTGGTGCTGTAAGCGGGTTTTTATGTAGTTAGCATTCAGGATAGCATAACGGGTTGCGTTGGTTAAGCCCTCGCTGCCCATCATAGCTATGTAAGCATGAGAGATGATCAGGATTGAAGCTGATCCCCAAGGCGCTGATGATACCGCATGGATTGATTTGCCTTTATCAATATCAACAACCGCATGTCCCGGTAAATAAGGAACCAGGTGTTTTGCTACGCCAATAGGGCCCATACCCGGACCGCCACCACCATGTGGAATGCAAAATGTTTTGTGTAAGTTAAGGTGGCAAACATCGGCGCCAATATTGGCAGGACTTGTTAAGCCCACCTGTGCGTTCATGTTAGCACCATCCATATAAACCTGGCCGCCGTTTGCATGAATGATCTCGCAGATCTCGATGATCGATTCTTCAAACACGCCGTGGGTTGACGGATAAGTAACCATCAGGCATGAAAGCTCATTTTTATATTGTTCGGCTTTTGCTTTCAGATCGGCAACATCAATGTTTCCGTTGTCATCGCATCTAACCACAACAATCTTCATTCCGGCCATTGCAGCTGACGCAGGATTGGTGCCGTGTGCTGATGATGGAATTAAAGCGATATTACGGTGACTATCACCACGATCGTTATGATAAGCGCGGATCACCATTAAGCCAGCATATTCGCCTTGTGCACCTGCATTTGGCTGTAAGCTCATGGCTGCAAAGCCTGTGATCTCGCTCAGCCAGTTATTCAGTTCATCAAATAGCTGCATATAACCGCCAACCTGGTCGGTTGGTGCAAAGGGGTGCATTTTGCTGAATTCGGCCCAGGTTACCGGAACCATTTCAGTAGTAGCATTCAGCTTCATGGTGCATGAACCCAAAGCGATCATTGAATGGCAAAGTGAAAGATCTTTTGTCTCCAGTGACTTGATATAACGCAGCATTTCATGCTCCGAGTGGTGCGAGTTAAATAATGAATGCGTTAGGTATGCTGATTTGCGCTGTAAATCGGCAGGGATAACCGTTGTAAGGTTTGCCTTAAGTTCATCAAAGCTAACATCGTTCAGTGTTTTGCCTTTTACGCGTGCAAAAAAGCGAACGATGGTTTTTATGTCTTCCGGTGATGTAGTTTCATCAACAGAAATGGTAACCACCGAACCTTTATAGTTAAAGTTCATTTGGTTGTTGATCGCTTCTGCGTGAACAGGACTTGCTAGTACACCCAAATCAAATTTCAGTGTATCAAAATAAGCTTCGTTCAATTGCTCATAGCCCAGTTGTTTTAATGACTCAGCCAATAAAACAGTTAAGCCGTGGATGCGCTCGGCAATCAGCTTAACGCCAGCAGGGCCATGATAAACGGCATACATACCGGCCATAATAGCCAGCAATGCCTGTGCAGTACAAATGTTTGAAGTAGCTTTATCCCTGCGGATATGTTGCTCGCGCGTTTGCAGCGCCATACGCAAAGCATAATTGCCAGCGCTATCAATAGTAACTCCAATTATGCGGCCGGGGATAGAGCGTTTGTATTCTTCTTTAGTAGCAAAAAATGCTGCGTGAGGGCCGCCAAAGCCCATTGGTACACCAAAGCGCTGGGTTGAGCCAACTACTATGTCAGCGCCCCATTCGCCCGGAGGGGTTAATAGCACCAGGCTCATTATATCGGCAACAACAGTAAGCTTAATGCCTTTTTCGTGCGCTTTTGCAGCATAGTCAGTGTAGTTATAAACTGCGCCGTTACCCGCAGGGTATTGAACAATGGCGCCAAACATATTGTCGGTAAGTTCAACAGTTTGATGATTGCCAATTAATAATTCAATGCCATAAGGCTGCGCGCGGGTTTTTAAAATATCAATAGTTTGCGGGAACACTTCTTCAGATACAAAAAACACATTTGCATTCTGATTTTTACGAAGGCTGTACTGCATAAACATGGCTTCGGCAGCAGCTGTGCCCTCGTCAAGCAATGATGCGTTGGCAATTTCCATCCCGGTAAGGTCAATTACCATGGTTTGGAAGTTTAACAATGCCTGTAAACGGCCTTGTGCAATTTCGGCCTGGTAAGGAGTGTATTGGGTGTACCAGCCGGGGTTTTCAAGGATGTTCCGCTGGATAACGCCCGGAACTATCACATCGTAATATCCCTGGCCAATAAGCGATTTAAATACTTTATTTTTTGATGCGGTTTGTTTCAGCGTGTTCAAATAATCAAACTCGCTTTTTGCCGGTGGAAGATTAAGCGGTGCCTTCAATCTTATCTTTTCCGGAATGGTTTGAGCGATCAATTCATCCAATGAATTTACGCCAACAGCTTTTAACATTTGTGCGGTATCAGCTTCGTTTGGAGCTATATGACGCGACTGGAATTTTTCCTGGTAATCAATATTCAACTTCATCAAATGGGTGGTCAGTTATTTTGGGGCAAAGGTACAATTTTAGATAATGAGTATCAATTAGGTTAACCTAATGTTAGGGATTTTACAGTAAGATGGAATTGACAATATTCAAAGCAAAATCAACCAGGGTTAACTTGATAAATTAATTAATAAAGTGGTATTTTGGCTTTGAATACCCTAATTAATGTATCACAAGCGCGTTTTCCTTTTTTTATTATTTTTTATACTAAGCCTGAGATCATTTTCAGCTGTATTTGTGGTTACCAGTAAAGCTGATTCAGGGCCGGGTACGTTGCGGGAGGCATTAACACTGGCGGAGGCTAATGGAACTGCAGAGACTGATTACATCAACTTTAATTTATCTGATTTAACTGTGGCGGGCAGGACAATATCATTACTAAGCCGCTTACCCGACCTGACTTCGAACCTGGTTATTGATGGCAGCACACAGCCCGGCAGTAAGATTGGAATATCTGACGCGAAAATAGTACTCGAGGAGACGTTGGTAAACGCTCCGCAGTACTTTGTGGATTTTTTTTGTAAAGATTGCGATAACGTAGAAATAGACGGATTTTATTTCAGCCAAATAAACAGGAGCGGCTACCAGGGCGCTATTTTTATAAGGATGGAATATACAACCAACATCATTATCGGAAGGGCAGGCAAAGGAAATGTTTTTGGGGCAGCCGATTGGGATACATACCTTTTGGCATGCAACCATATGAAAATTTCGGGTAATTTTTGGGGCATCAACCCGATAACAGAGGATGAGGCATATACCGCTTATAGCGGCAATATGGCCATATACGCCTGCGACGATATTTTGATAGGGGGCGATACACGGCCGGATGGAAATATTTTTGTAGCAGCGCAAAATGAATTTGAATCACAAATTTACGGGGACGGCCCGGGAGTTTCTAACCCGTTGGAAACTACCAAATGTATAGTGAAAAATAACACGCTTGGCTATTATGCCAAGCGCCCTGTGCATGCATTTTTAAACTTCAGGCATTTAAAGGATGTAATATTTCAAGACAATATCATTGATTATGCAAGCGGCATTAATATAACAGACGCTTACGGAGAAGTTACTATAAAGGGAAATAAATGTAATGGAGATAATGTTCACCCGGAGGGAAATAGTTCTGAACCAACGCCGTTTCAACTTTACCAGGTAAAAAAAGCCGTTATCGGGGGGCTTAACCCGGGGGATGCAAACATTGTGGTAAATCCGTATTATACAGGCTTTATCTCTCCCGGAATATTTGCCGGCGAGTCGTACGACATACTTATACAAAGGAACAGTATCGGCTGCATAACCTCGGAAGATGCGTATATTTCGAGGGGATCAATGGTCGAGCTGCCGGTTGTTAACATTACAATTGTTTCGGGCAATGTTGTAGCCGGCACGGCAACGCCGGGCGCGGTGGTGGAAGTATTTAGCGATGGAGGCTGCCAGCTTTGTGAGCCGACCCATTATTCAGGCTCTGTAACAGCGGGTGCTGATGGTTCCTGGAGTTATGCAGGAGCAGCTGCCTCTACAGGGTACACTGCATCAGCTTCCTTAAACGGGCGCACATCTTTATTTGCAAAAGTTGGGTTCGATATAGGCAACGTGGTTTTGAACTACCCATCATGCGGAAAAAATGACGGAAGCATAACAGGCGTGAAAGTTGTAAATAGTACTAAAATAGAATGGACGAACGAAGCGGGCACTTTAGTCAGCGATAAACCGGATGCCGAAAACTTACCGCCGGGTAAATACACGCTTACTGTTTATTCAGGGGCCCATTGTGTAAAAAAAAGCGACCCTTTTGAATTGATTGACGCAACACCTGTAATTAACGATGGAAACCTGCAAATTACCCAACCATCGTGCGGCAGCAATACCGGTTCTATTACCAACCTTTATCTCCAAAACCCGGAGTTGCTTTATAACGATGCAGACGCGGTTCACGCCAGGTGGTTCGACGCCTCGGAGGCTGCGAAGAGCAATGGTTGGGACCTTATAAATGCCGAAGCCGGTGCCTATCACCTGGAAGTATCCTATAAAAACAAATGTACCGTTACTTACGGTCCTGTAATTCTTAAAAACACCACCGGCCCAAATATCGATCAATCTACAGCTATAAAACAATCTACCAATTGCGGGCAGTCAACTGGTTCTATTACCAATGTTACCGTTACCGGCACCGGTACCCTAAAATACATCTGGATAAACAGCCAGCAACAACAGGTTGGGTTTGATAAGGACCTGCTTAACCAGCCGGCAGGCACTTATAAATTGCAGGTTACCGATGATACGCAGTGCGGCCCGATATATACTACAGATATAGTAATTCCAGAAACAAACGGTGTAACGCTTGATGAATCAAAAGTTCAAACATCCATAGCAAGCTGTAGCCAAAACAATGGGTCTATAACCGGCATAACGTTTTCTGGGGCTACAAAATTTCAATGGGTTGATGCCAATAACCAGGTAGTCGCAACAACTGCGGATTTGAAAAACGCCGTCGCAGGCGACTATACGTTTATTGCGTCTAACAATTTTGGCTGCAGTAAAACAAGTAAGGTTTATCACGTGGATCAACAGGCACCTGTTCAGTTTCCGCAATATGCCGCTACCATTGTGCCTTCATGTTTTGGCGATAACAGCGGATCTGTTTCGGTAGTGATTGACGGACTTGCTAAAAGTGTGCGATGGGTAAACAGCCAGGGGGCAACGGTTGGGAACCAGGTTTCACTTTTAAATACCGCAGCCGGAACATACCAGCTTTATTTAACCGACCAAAACGGATGCGAAAATTATTATAAAAGTTATACAGTTACTGAATCGCCGGAATATATTGTAGCAGATTATGGGCAACATATTGATGAACAGTGCGGATTAAAAAATGGAAGTATAACCGGAGTAAATATTACAGGCGGTATACCGCCCTATACCTATACCTGGCTAAATGCTGCTAATCAAACAATCGGTTCAGGTAACACCATAACTCAGCTTGCAGCCGGAACCTATATTTTAAATGTTGTAGATACCCGGTGCGGAAATGTGGATATCACTTATACCATAACTGACGAATCTGCAGATGTAGCTGCGCCGCTTGTTTCAGATCTGCAACTGTGCAGCAGTGGTAGTGCGTTGCTTATCGTTAATAATGCGTCTTCATCCGTTACCTATCGTTTATATGATACCCAAAGCAGCGCTCATCCAATTGATGAACAGAAGGGAGGCAGGTTTAATATTTCAGTAAATGCCAACCGGAGCTATTTTGTAAGCCAGCTAAACGGAACCTGCGAAAGTGCCCGTGCAGAGGTGAAGGTTGCCGTGGGTTTGTCAGTAGTAAATATTGCCAATACATTTACCCCCAATGGCGATGGTATCAATGACTATTGGAAAATCACCAGTATAGAAAATTATTCTGATGCTGTAGTACAGGTATTTTCCCGTTACGGTCAAAAAGTATATGAATCAAAAGGTTACGGCAGCCCATTTGAGGGGAACCTGAATGGTAAAAAACTGCCTGCGGGCGTTTATTATTATATTATTAACCTTAAAACAAATTGTAATATCCTGTCGGGGAGTCTGACTATCATAAGATAGTTTATCATAGAAATCGCTTTTAGAACAGGAGGGTCTTATTGAGCCGCAGAAGCATAAGCAATTTTTTCCAAAAAAACGCTGACACTAGTTTGTCAGCACTTTTCGCATTTTTTAGCGTAGCAGATAGGGTAAAAAGTGCGTTATTAATGCAGAAACAGGCTTTTTAGCACTTCGTGTCAACTTTTTGCTGTTACACCCTGTTAACACTGTTACAGTGTAACAGCGGCATAAAACCATGCTATAATACAGGTATAGGTTTACACTGGGCATCGGTTTGGGTTTATTCCCCGTTGGCTAAAATGTTAAACGCGATTTCCCCGGATAGTTTATAGCCTTAAGACATCTTTATTAAAAAATAACTACGCCAGTTGCCTCAAATACATTTGTATCGTATTCTCCAGCCCATAATATAATGCATCACTAATAAGTGCATGCCCTATGCTTACCTCATCCAGGCCCGGAATATTTTCTGCGAAATATTTAAGATTTTGCAGATCAAGGTCGTGCCCTGCGTTTATGCCAAGACCCAGTTCTTTGGCTACTTCTGCGGCTTTTATATAAGGAGCTATGGCAAGTTCTTTGTTTGTATGATATTGGTGAGCATAAGCTTCGGTATAAAGCTCTATGCGGTCGGTGCCGGTTTTGGCAGCTCCCTTAACCATTTCAACAACCGGATCAACAAATATAGAGACCCTGATGCCGGCATCTTTAAAAACCTTTATTATATCAGTCAAGTATTGCTGATTAGTAATGGTGTCCCAGCCATGGTTTGAGGTGATCTGCCCTAAAATATCAGGTACGAGGGTAACCTGTTCAGGTTTATTAGCTAATACAAGATCAATAAATTTCTGCTCCTGGCAATTACCTTCGATATTAAATTCGGTAGTAACAATTTTCTTCAGATCAAAAACATCCTGGTAACGGATATGCCTTTCATCGGGCCGCGGATGTACAGTTATTCCCTGCGCGCCAAAACGTTCACAATCTTTGGCAACCTGGATAAGATCGGGGTTATTACCGCCGCGCGAATTACGCAGGGTAGCTATTTTATTGATGTTAACAGATAGACGAGTCATTTGATTTCGGATGTCGGATTTTCGAATTCGGATTTGATTAGAAATACAAACTTAAAGACTAAATCTGAATTTTAGCAATGATGTGAATCAATCAATTATTTTAAAATATTAAAGGATAGGTTTATATTCACATAATGAAATTAAAGCCTTTCCTTATTGAGCTTGCTATACTAATTGCTTCAATTTTATTGGTACACTTATTAGTTGTTTTCTTCGGGAGTACCCAATTCGATATAAACCTTCATGATACATATGTGGTTTCTTCAGGATCTATTATAAGTTTACCAGTTTTTCTGCTAATTTTTATTGTTTATATAATTAAAGAGGCATTTTACCGGTATAAGAGGAGGCTTCAGAACATCATATTATTGACAGCCCTTTTTTTTATTAATATGGAGGTATCCACATTTGTGGGTTCGGTTACTCAAATGTCGAAAACAGTAAGCCAATTTAAGGGATGGACAGTTTATCCGCCACTTTCAGCATTACCTTCTCATCAACCAGCTGTCGCTCCTCTTCAGCCTGATCCATTCAGCCCTATCACGGAAATATTCTTTTATATGCAAATCTTTTTCCTGGCATTGTTGGTTATACTTGCAATTGTAACAGGTAAAAACTGGAACACAGATAAAAATGGATCCTGATTATATAAAACGCCTTCTTTTAATATTTCTCAGCTTAATTTGTTTTCAGCAATTAGCCAATGCCCAGGCCAATTATACAAAAATTACCAATTATAGGGTTTTCTACGGCTGGGCCAAACATGCGCCGCAGGACTGGATGATCATTCGCGAATTTGATAACGATAACAAAAGCTACTTTTTGCTGGTGAACCCGCAAACGCTGGAAACCAAAATTGATGAACCTGGCTTTTACGAGGTTAAGCCGATGACGCTGGACGAGGCAAGGATTTTTTTTAAATCAAGCCCATATATCAAGGCCTTACAAAAAGCTGAAAAACAATCGGTAAATATGCAGGATGCCGGGATTGAGAGTGGAATGCCCAAACAAACCGGGATAAGCTTAACCGCCGATCTGTGCCCATCGCACAAGCCGCTGG
This sequence comes from Mucilaginibacter sp., assembly GCA_028287925.1. Classification (GTDB taxonomy): domain Bacteria; phylum Bacteroidota; class Bacteroidia; order Sphingobacteriales; family Sphingobacteriaceae; genus Mucilaginibacter. The sequence goes on from JAQBOS010000138.1 coordinate 9,873, forward strand.
ATAAAAGGATTTTTACTGATATTATAGCTGAATTTAAAAAAGTAGAACACCCGGTGCCTGTAGCCTTATCAGTTACCGGCGTATGGATGCGGCAGCACCCGCAGGATTTGGATTGGCTTAAAAAAATGCAGCAGGATCATGAAATTTATATTACCTGGATAAATCACTCTTTTAATCACCGGGTGAGTGCTAAGCTGCCGCTAAAAGAAAATTTTTTACTGGAGGCCGGAACAAATATTAATTATGAAGTGATGGAAACCGAGATGGCAATGCTTAAAAATGGCTTATTACCATCCGTTTTTTTTCGCTTCCCGGGGCTTGTGTCTGATCAAAAGCTGGTATTTGAGATCACTGATTTTGGGTTGATCCCAATAGGCACGGATGCATGGCTTGCCAAGGGGCAACAGCCGCAGGCCGGCAGCATAGTTTTGATCCACGGTAATGGTAACGAACCGGTAGGGGTAAATGATTTTATAAATCTGCTTAAATCAAAAACACAATCTATTGCCAAAAAACAATGGCTGCTTTATGATTTGAGGGAGAGTGTTGGTGAAGAGTTTCAGGGCGAATAATTTTCGTAATCACCTCTGTTGTCATTGCGAGCGCAGCGCGGCAACCGCACGCATGCACATCGGTCACGCAAGTGCTACATTTTTCCGGTCGCTCTACATAGCATGCGATT
>JAQBOS010000161.1 GCA_028287925.1 Mucilaginibacter sp.
CGCAACGATTATTTCATTAACTTTTTACAAAACATTGCTGAAGCGGTCTTTTTCTTTAACCCGGGTTTATTATGGATCTCGTCTCTTTTAAAAGAAGAGCGCGAGAATTGCTGCGATGATATTGCCTTGCAGCAAACCAATAATAAAATTGAACTTGTAAAGGCGCTTGTGAGCTTTAAGGAACACGAACTTTACGGTTCAGCTTATGCCACGGCATTTCCGGGAAAAAAGAACTACCTGATGCGCAGGGTTGTGCGGATCATGCATAATAAAAATAAAATCTTCGGACGGAGTGAAAAGATATTTTTTATAACGAGTATTTTATTATTCGGCCTGATAGTAACAACTGCTGCCGTTGCCCGGATAAAAGAATATACAAAAGCATCGTTTAAAGAAGCTGCTCCTATCAGCAAAACAACTGTTGAGCCGGCCAAGACTGTTATAGCCGAGATAACGACAAAAAGAGTAAGGTTGAACAAAAGGCACGGTAGTTTGCCGCTCACATCAAAAATGACAAACGGAATACCTGGCATAAATAAAGATGAGGCTATTGAAGCCGCGGAAAGTGTAAAAGTTAACCGGGATGAGCCAGCAGATGCTGTTAGTATTAAGCAACCGGAAATTATAAGGCAACAGCCCAATGACAGCAGGGCGCAGGCAGAAAAGGATAAGGCAAATGCTGAACAGGGCCGGGTTCAGTCGGAACGTGACAGGAAAGAAGCGGAACAAAGCAGGATGCAGGCCATGAAAGACCAGGAACAGGCCAGGCTGGATAGGATCCAGGCAGAAAAAGACCGGGCACAGGCAGATCTGGATAGGGCACAAGCGGTGAAAGATCGTGCACAGGCTGATAAAGACCGCGCACAGGCTGTAAAAGACCGTGCACAGGCCGAGCTTGACAGGCAACAATCTGCTAAGAACAAAGCCAGTGTAAGTGAATAAAATATTGGGATATAATTTAAATTCTTTTTAACAATTACAACCTTTTATACCAAGTAAAGAATAAACAGCTAAAAGAATAATACAGACGGCGCACCTGTATTAGCCATAAAGCCATATTTACATATCAACAAAACAGGCAATTTTTTAAAATAACCGCAAAAGCGGAATGAAATGCTATTGCCCAATTTTTAATCTTAAAATCAAAAAAGAAAATGAAAACTAAATTTTTTAAATATAGTGTGCTGGTAATAGCCGCTATGGCATGGGGTGTTTCGGTAAAGGCACAGGAAGTTAGCTCGGATACCTATTCTAATTACGATAGCCAAAAAGATTCGCATGGTAATTCCATTGAGCGTGTACACACCTATACCAATGGTAAAGAATACAGCTTTAAGCTTATTAATGGTAAGGTATCAAACTTATATGTTGATGATGTAAAGATCCCGCCTGAAGAGTATGCAAAATACAGTGTGGAGATTAATAAGATTAAAGAACAAATAAGATTAGACAGGATCCAGGCTGAAAAAGACCGTGCGCAGGCAAAGCTTGACCGTGCCCAGGCAGATAAAGACCGTGCCCAGGCTGAAAGGGACAGAGGGCAGGCCGAAAAAGACAGACAACAAGCTGAAAGAGATAGAACAGAAGCGATTTCAAGCAAGGGACAGGCAGAAAAAGACCGTGCCCAAGCCCAAAAGGACCAGGTGCAAGCAGGAAAAGACCGCGAACAGGCAGACAGGGATAGGGAACAAGCCGTAAAAGATCGTGCCCAGGCTGAGCTTGATCGTGCGCAGGCTGTAAAAGACCGTGCGCAGGCTGAGGTTGATCGCAAGCAAGCAGAGGAAGACCGGAAACTAATGGCCCAGATGATAAACGATTTGATAAATGATAAGATTATCCCTGATGAAGAAAGCCTGCGTGAGGTAACATTGAATGCTGATGAAATGACAGTAAACGGCAAAAAGCAATCGGAAGAGGTGTTTAAAAAATATAAAACAAGGTATAACCGCTTTGCCAATTACAATTTTTCGTACGGCAACAGTCCCGGAATTCACACCTACAGGGGCATTCATATGAGCAGCCCAAGGCAATAAAACAGATCTCAGCTGCATATTTGAGCTATAATAAAGGGGATTTCGGTTAAAATAACCGCTTTCCCCTTATTTATTTATAGGTGTTTTTAATCCTTTTAGCAATTTTTTCATCAAACATGTAACCTTATCAAATTACGACCCGTAGAAGAGGACATAATTTGATAAATTATATTACTGATAAATTAATTGATTACTAAAAGATTAAATCAACCCAAATCATGGAACACAAATTGAACACCCTAAAAACTGATTTACAGAACGTTTTTGTTGAAGGAAATGCTAACTCTATTCAAATGGCAAGAGTATTTATTATCCTGGCTATTCCATTAATAACCATCTTTATAGTAGGTGCACGCCACATTATCTACTAACAACAAACAAAATTATTTAATACTGTTTTTGTAATACCAACAGCGTTAATAAAGGTTTATATGTGTGGAAATGCCTGGTGCATAATTAATAAATCCAGTTAACGTATAAACACAAAATTAACACCGCGTATATTAAAAAAGATAAAATGTTAGAGTTTTATAGCGCGAGGCTATGGGTAAAACTATGATGGATCAGGTATAAAAAGCAAAACAGCTGTTACATCGCGTAACAACTGCCTGCTCCCTAACTAAACTAACTAACCGTTTGTTTAACAACTATTTGCCGATTCATTACCGGGCAAATTGTAATTCTTAAAGGCTATAAGAATTATATATCAGTTATAATATATTACCCTCATCATTGGCTGACGGTGGAGTAATGAATTATTAAACAAAGGCAAAAATTTCATTCTAAAACCTGTTTGCTCGTTTGCAATATATACAAACCAATTTTGCAGGTATTGAAAACAATTTATCGCTTTCAATGATTCAAAAGTAGGCAGAGAATAATAAAACCTTATGAGGATTATTACGGAATTTGCATACGTAGTTTTACGTGATTTTGCCCCTGGAAGCGATAAATGTTTAATATTGTCTGGCGATATTTACCTGTAGCCCATAGCCTGCAGGTTAAACAACTCGGCATAACGGCCATTTTTCAGGATAAGTTCCTGGTGGCTGCCGATTTCAATGAGTTCGCCTTTTTCGAGCACGAGGATCCTGTCGGCCATTCTTACCGTGCTAAAGCGATGGGAAATAAGCACTGCCGACCTGCCTTTGGTAAGCTCGGCAAATCGTTCAAAAACGGCATATTCAGCACGGGCGTCAAGCGCCGATGTTGGCTCGTCCAATATTAATAGTTGTGCATTACGCATATAGGCGCGTGCCAGCGCTACTTTTTGCCATTCGCCGCCAGATAGTTCAACACCCTGCGCAAAGCGTTTGCCTAATTGCTGGTCATAAGCATCAGGCAGTTTAGCAGCAAGTATATCCGCAAGGCTTTGTTTAGCGGAGGCTTCAATTAGCGGCCGGTTATCTATCTGGCTTATGTTACCAACGGCGATGTTTTGAGCAAAGGTCATCTGGTAGCGCAAATAATCCTGGAAAATGATCCCCACATTAAAACGCAGATCAGTAAGATCATAATCGCGCAGATCTTCACCATCTAACAATATTCTTCCTTCTGTTGGGTCATATAACCGTGCAAGCAGCTTTACCAATGTGGTTTTGCCGGCGCCGTTTTCACCAACAAGAGCCAGCTTTTCGCCCGGATAGAGGGTAAAGCTTAAGTGGCGGTTTGCCCATCGGTCGGAATTTGCATATTTAAAACCCACATCTTCAAATACAAAACCCTGCTGAATAACTTTTGGAAAGGGCAGGGGATTAGCCGCTGGTTTTATTTTAGGTTTGATATCGAAAAACTCAAAAAAATCGCGCAGGTAAATTGCGCCCTGCGATACGGAAGTAAAGCGGCTTAAAATACCCTCCAGCAAACTGCGCAATTGGCGGAATGATCCTGCAAGGAAAGCCAGCATCCCAATTGTAACGCTGCCATCAACTGCTTTTATAATAATAACCACGTATGCGGCATAATAACCCATGCTGCCCATCATCGCAAAAAAAGTACCCCATAACGAGCGTTTTATTGACAAGCGTTTATTATCCAGGTAAAACTTACCGGATAGCTGCCTGAAACGGTCGATAATAAAACCCGACAGATCGAAGATCTTTACCTCTTTAGCCGTTTCATCGCTGGCGCCCAGGTAGCGGATATAGTCCAGCTCGCGGCGTTCGGGTGTTTGTCCGCGGGTAAGGGCATAGCTTTGATCGTTAAAGTACGATTCGCCTAAAAATGCCGGGATAATAGCGATAAGCAATAAGATGATAAGCCAGGGATTAAAAGCCATTAGCCCGGCAGCCAGGAAACCCATGGTGATCAGGTCCTGCACCTGTGCCATTACCTGCGATAGCAGCATGGTGCGCCCAATGGTTTGCTGACGCGCCCGTTCAAGCTTATCGTAAAATACCGAATCCTCAAACTGATCGAGATCAAGGATGGCGGCATGTTCCATTATTTTTACCGAAGTATGATTGCTGAAAAGATCGCCAAGCAGGGCATCAACCAGGGTGGTAGCGCGGCTAAGACCATCTGTTAAAATGGCCAGCGCAAATTCAAGCCCGACCAATTGCCATAAATGACTGGTATTTGTATCGTGATGACGGCTTAGCGTAACAACATTATCAATAATAAGCTTGCCAACAAACAGCAAAGCCACCGGCATAGCCGAACGCAAAAGGCGGAGCAATGCGTTAATAATAGTAAATGTAGGGCTGGTTTGCCATACCAGTTTAAAAAATGCAGGCAGGTTATTAAGGGCTGCCAGTCGCTCTTTTAAAGTTAAAGGCTCGGTACGGGTATTTTTAGGGGGACGTGTTGGATTCAATAGCTTAACTTTCTCAATTAAATATAAGTAAAATTAAGAAATTTAAAGGATGAGCGGTCGTCCGGCGGTTTTTGTGAACAGGAGATGACAATGAAGCCGATACGGAAAATTGTAAAAGAATGGCTAATTTGCTTGCACAAACGTTAACCATGCCTGAATTTATTGTATTTACCATAGTAGGACTAGGTATTATTATATTAAGTTGCCTTATCAAGTACAAAAAGATGGCCTACTTGATATCGGGTTATAATGAAGATGAGGTTGCCGACAAAGACGGTTTATGCAACTGGTTTGGAGGAATTTTAATTTGGCCCGGCGTTTATGCAATAATTACAGGCGGATTGCTGTGGAAGTATCCGGTTATCGTTTTGCCGGCTGTGTCATCATTTGGTGTATTTACAGTTGTTATTGTAATTATTGCAACAGCCGGATCAGCAAAGTATAAGAAAGGACGGGATTAATGGATTCAATAAATCCTGCGAATCAAGCTTTTTATTGTAAGTCAATCATATTAAACCTGAAATCCTACAAACTACCGTTCAAAAAAATATTCTGAAAAATCTCTAAAATCCATTAATCCCGGTACTTAAATCCCAAAATCGTGTTATTTTTGCCGCTTAGCAACAAAGCATGAGCGCATCATTAAAAAACAATTTCGATAGTATAATATTTGACCTTGATGGCACCCTCTGGGACAGCACCAATAATGTGGCCCTGGCCTGGCAGGCAGCATTAAACGAGGTTGATTATATTGATGAGCTGATGACACAGGAAAAGGTGCGTTCCATAACCGGGATGACCTATGATTCCATATTTGATAAGCTGTTCCCCAATTTAACTGCAGTGCAGCGCGCCGAAGTTCAGTCGCTTTGTGGAAAACACGAGCTTGAAATACTGCATACCAAAGGCGGTGAATTATACCCCGGCCTTGACGAAACTTTAAAATATCTTGGAGGCAAGTACAGGCTGTTTATTGTAAGCAACTGTCAAAGCGGCTATATAGAGGTATTTTTTAAGATAAGCCAGATGGAGCATTATTTTATGGGTCACCAATGCTACGGTACCAAAGGAAACCCTAAAGCCGAAAATATTAAGGATATTGTAATTGATCATAACCTTAAGGCCCCGGTGTATATAGGCGATACCATGGGCGATTACGATTCGGCAACCAAGGCAGGCGTTCCGTTTATTTTTGCTGATTATGGTTTTGGTAAGGTTGAAAACGGGCAGGTGGCCACCATTAGTAATTTTAGTGAGCTGACAGAATTGTTATAATCCAGGTAGAAGCAGGTATATTATTCTACTAATTATCTTATCAATTTATTTGTAATGTCCTTTTAACGATATAACCCAAATTATATCGCCTTCAATTTTATAAACAATTCTATTTTCTTTATCTATCCGCCTGGACCAATATCCTGATAAATTGTGTCTTAATGGTTCAGGCTTGCCAACTCCCTTTTTTGGATTATCCAATATAGAAGCGAATAGTTCAGATATTCTTTTTAAAGTTTTTGAGTTATTGATCTTTTCCCAGTAAGCAAGGTCTTTTTCAGATTCTTCAATTAACCTTATTTCCATACTTCAGAAGGAGTGATTTTTCTATATTTCCCGCTTTTTATCTGCTCCTCTGCTTTCTCCACTTTAGCCAAAAAAGCAGGATTATAAGGACTTTTTTCAGTTGTAAAATCAACCTTTAAAACCTTCATAACAGCTTTTAATGCTGCTAACTGTTCTTTATTTGCTGGTTTGGCAATTACTGTTTCCATATACAAATTTAATGTATTTTAAATCGTAATTAAAATGGACGCTAAATATTGTGTTCACCGGAATGTTTTATAAAATTCTTATCCATATCAAAAATCATTAATTTTATAATGATTTAAATCTTTAACAGGCTATGGCATCATCAAACAAATTTTCGCGTCGTAATTTTATCCGTACAGGTTCAATAGGTATCGGGGCATTGGCTTTGGGGCCGGTGCTATCTTCATTTAAAGCGAAAAAGAAACTGGGGATTGCTTTGGTAGGCTTAGGCTCATACGCTGGCGGCCAGCTTGCCCCGGCCCTGCAGCATACTAAGGATTGCTATCTTGCGGGCATAGTAACCGGTACACCTTCAAAGGCGGTTGATTGGGCTAAGAAATATAATATCCCCCAAAAAAACATATACAATTACCAAAATTTTCATGAGATAGCCAACAATCCTGATATTGATATTGTATATGTAGTGTTGCCTGTGTTTATGCATAAGGAATATACCATAAAAGCCGCACAGGCCGGTAAGCATGTAATTTGTGAAAAGCCAATGGCCTTAAATGCCAGGGACTGCGAAGAGATGATAGCAGCCTGTAAAAAAGCCAACAGGCTGCTTTCCATAGGCTATCGCTTACATTTTGAACCGCATAATATGGAGATAATGCGACTTGGCCAGCAGCACATACTGGGCGATATTAAACACATTGATACCGGCAATGGCTTTACCTATAATGGCGACCCTAACGCCTGGCGCTTAAAAAAAGCAATGGCCGGCGGCGGTGGCTTAATGGATATGGGCATTTACAGCATCCAGGGTACGCGATATACTTTGGGGCAGGAGCCTGTGGCGGTTAAAGCTACCCAGCAAAAGCTGCGTCCTGATTTTTTTAAGGAGGTAGATGAAACTGTGTTTTGGGAGCTTGAGTTTCCGGGAGGACTTAAAACCACCGGTAAATCGAGCTATAATAATGATTGGAGCTACCTCAAAGTAGAGGCCGAACAGGGCAACTTTGAGCTAGGTCCGGCTTATGGATATGGTGGAGTAGAGGGCAGCGTTAATGGTAACCCGATGAAATACCCGCAAATTGTACAGCAGGCGGCCCAAATGGATGATTTTGCCAAATGCGTAACCCTTAACAAAGCCAGCCGCGTACCCGGCGAAGAAGGCCTGAAGGATATGAAAGTTGTAGATGCCATTTATAAAAGTTTGGATTCGGGGAAGTGGGAGAGGATTGGTTGAGGTTAGTGATCAGAGGTTAGAGACCAGAGATTAGTTGTTTTAATTTGAAGAAAAATAATTATTATTGTTAATTAATCACTGTTCAATACCAATCAATATAAGAAAGCACAAGTCAAAATCGTTCATTTTTAACTAATCTCTAACCTCCAGCCTCTAATCACTAACAAATGCTATTTCCGGAAGATTTTTTGCATTATGTATGGAAGTTCAGGCTTTTTGAGCGGGCCGGATTGCAGACAACTGATGGCGAAGAACTGGAGATCTTTTCGGCTGGAATGCATAATTCAGATTCGGGGCCTGATTTTCAAAATGCAAGGATCAGGATAGGGGATACGGTTTGGGCAGGAAATGTGGAAGTACACATCTCATCGTCCGACTGGCAAAGGCACGGGCATACTACTGATGATTCATATAGCAACGTAATACTGCACGTAGTTTATAATGATGATAAGCCGCTGGTATTGCCCAACGGCCGCCACGTACCAACACTTGAATTACAAAATCGCATTCCGGATGATCTGTATAACCGTTACCATAACCTGGTTTTTGGCAATCAAACCATTATTCCCTGCGAAGCAAATATTGGTTCGGTAGATAGCCTGACCATGCACAATTGGCTCACCCGGGTATTGGTTGAGCGGTTGGAGAAACGTTCGGCAGCGGTAATTGACGCGCTTAATATTAATCGCGGCGATTGGGAAGAAACCTTTTACCAGTTTTTGGCCGCAAACTTTGGATTTAAAACCAATGCGCTGCCCTTTGAGCTGCTGGCAAAATCATTGCCGCAAATAACCCTGGCAAAACATAAAAATAATCCATTGCAAATTGAGGCCATGATATTTGGACAGGCCGGATTTTTGAACGGAGATCTTAAAGATGAATACCCGCTAAAGCTTAAAAGTGAATATGAATTTCTGCAAAAAAAGTATAAGCTAATACCCATTGAAAACCATTTATGGAAGTTTATGCGGCTTCGCCCTCAAAACTTTCCAACAATAAGGCTGGCGCAATTTGCCGCGCTGGTGGTACATTCCAACCATTTGCTTTCGAAGGTGCTGGAGATAAAGGATGTAAAGGCTTTAAGAAACTTATTTTCGGAAATAAAGGTTAACCCCTATTGGGAAGATCATTACCGGTTTGATGTGGAATCAACCCCTTCGTCAAAAAATATGGGACCGGCCTCAATTGATATATTGCTGTTAAACACTTTGGCATTATTTTTATTCAGTTATGGTAAGCACAACCAAATACAACATTATATTAACCGTTGCTTAAAGCTATTGGAGCATTTACCAAACGAAAACAATAAAATTATAACAGATTTTGCTACCTTAGGGGTGAAAATAGATACCGCGTTTGAATCGCAGGCTTTGCTTGAACTGAAAAATAACTACTGTAATTATAAGAAATGCCTGCATTGCGGCGTTGGTAATAAGATACTAAAACTGGGCTGATATGTTGCAAAGGATCCTAACTTTTTTTGAACGATACTCTTTTGGGGTTTGTACTTACCTGGGCGAAAAATTTAATGTTTCCATAGGTAAGATCAGGCTATTCTTTATATACTCCTCTTTCCTGGCTGTTGGCTTCCCGCTTATATTTTACATATTTGCCGGCATCGTGCTTGATATCCGCAAGTTTGTAAAAAGGGTGCATACCAGGGTTACAGATTTGTAGAGATTTCGGAATTCGGATGTTCGATTTCGGATTTTTTTTGAACCTTGATTCGCTTGATTAAAGGATTTCCTGATCCTTTACAGTGATAGGATCGTGAAAATCCTAAAATCCTTTAATCGTGGTTCAAAAAAATGCATGTTGAGAATTGGTTTTTCAATAAAATAAAAAACATTACGGGGCACGCAGCAAACTCCCTAAATAAAGATCGCTGCAAGCTGACCGTTATTTGTTGGCCCATAGAAGTTTGCTTTGTACCCCGTAATGGTTTACCTGTATTGAAGGTTTATAATAACTTTCCCGTTATAACGGCATCCTGTAAATTGCTTACCCTGAACCGGGGTTTATAGATCCGGTTTGATAAACGTTTTACCCAGGTAGCTTTGTAACCAAACACGGTACGGATCACATTAACACTTGTTGAGCCTGTTGGATATCCGTATTTGTACCAGCTAAATTTTGATTGATCAACCCTGAATTTTTCAGCAAACTCTGCTAAAAACAGGTCTATCTCTATATCAACAATATCCAGATCCAGGTCAATGCTGGTATCAAGGCATAAAGCACCTGGGTCAACCTTCCTGATTTTGTACCTGGTACAATAATCAACTATAAAATCCTTTAATTGAGGGTGTATATCTTCCATCTGAATTAATAGTTTCGGTATCATTTGAGTTATAAGACGACAACTTTTCAGGAAGGTTGCATTAAATCTGCCCTTTTTTAAATCTGTATAAAATTTAGTTAGATAGAACTGGTAAAAAGGGTAACGTAATTGCAACTTTCAAAAGTTCTAATAAATATACGAATAGTTTCGTATATTATTGTATGGTTGAGCTTATTTTTTATATTATGCTTATATACAGGTATTTAAATTGTATTTATTTGATGTGAGCTGACTGTGATTTATAAGTGAAAAAGCCTAAATGCTTTTCTCCAGCACTACAAGCTCAATAGGTTGGCGTGCAACGCCAAACTTCTTTTCCACATGAAATGGTTGCATCTCGCCGGTAGCTTTGTAACCACGGCGCTCGTACCAGCATATTAACTCATGCCTTACGCTGATAACCGTCATAGTGAGGGTATTGATATTTGCCTGTTTTGCATGGGTTTCGGCAGCCAGCAGCAGATCCCGCCCGATACCTTTACCCTGTAATACCGGCGAAACACTGAACATGCCGATATACAATTTTTGGCCACGCAACTCTAAATAAACGCAGCCGTTTATGCTGCCGTTATCATCGGTATTTTTAAGGATAGTTATGGAAGGATCATCAAAATAGCCGTTAAGCGTTTCTTCATCAATCCGTAAACCATCAAGCAAATCGGCTTCGGTGGTCCAGCCTTGTTTTGAAGTTTCGCCGCGGTAGGCGCTGTTCACTAAAACATTAAGTTCGGGTATATCTGTTTGGATAGCTTTGGTTACAGGCATAATTTTATTATGAAACCGCAAACCTAAACTTTTTGATTTTTACCGCAAATAATTTATGTAAAGAAGCAAGAGGTAAGAGGCAAGAAATCAAGAGAGCGTGGGCAAAATTTAACTTTTTATTTATCAATTAAGTTAATTTGAGAATATAATATTGATATAATATTCCCCGCTGTTTGAAACCACAATATCTCCTTTTCCGTCGCCATTCAAATCAGCAATAGCAATACCATCCGGAAATGTGCCGGTTTTTACGGTATAGTTTGCTGCAACCCCATGCTTATTCATTATAAACACAGTAATGCTATTGCTTTTGTAATTGGCAACAGCAATGTCCTTTATCCCATCGCCATTTAAATCACCCATAGCAACTCTGCTGGGGGATTCGCCGGTAGCAAAGGGTGATCCCGGCATGGGTTTAAATTTACCTGTTCCATCACCCATTAATATGGTTAATCCATCGCGCCCTTTATTTTCAGAGGTTATTGTTGGCGAATTGATGATGGCCAGGTCGGGATTGCCATCATGATCAATATCACCAACTGCTACGCCAAAAGGCGAGTCGCCACAGGCAAATGGCGAACCAGCAGCCTCTTTAAAATTCCCTTTTCCATCCCCTAACAAGATCGTGGTATTATTGCCATCAAGGTTTGTGGTAATAAGATCAAGGTTGCCATCCTTGTTTAAATCAGCTGATCTGATACTCTGGTAAGGGTTCTTGCCAACCTCAAGATATTTTACCGGAGTATTAAACCCATGGTTGTTGTTGCCAAACAATACAGCGAGGCGGTTATTCCCCCAACTATCAGTTACCAGGTCGATATTACCATCGCCATTAAAATCACCAGCTACCAAACCGTGGGTATGTGGTTTAACTTCAACCGGGAAAGGCGATCCTTTTAAGGGTGTAAAGCTTCCTGAACCATCTCCGGTTAATATAGTTAAATATTTACGGTCTGTGTTAGCAAAAGCAAGGTCGGGTTTGCCGTCTTTGTTAAAATCGGCTATCGCAATATCATTTGGCATGTAACCGGCCGTAAATGGTGAACCTTTTGCTTCGCTGAAGTTTCCTTTGCCTGTTCCTATAAGTATGGTTACACTGCTGTCTTCAACATTCGCAATAACCAGGTCTTTAATTTTGTCCCTGTTCAGGTCGGCAATTTCAACGCTGAAAGGTTTATTGCGGACCTTTAATTTTTTAACTTCAGGGTGCCAGGGATTGCTTATTTGAGAGTAATTGTTTTTAAACCCATTGATGAAAATGCCACCGACAATCACCAAAAGAAACGATGCTATAGTTTTCATATCTATTTAATTGATGCTTAAATTATTACGCTGCCTTAATTAAAATATGTAAAGTTATAACCGGACTTATGAATGCATTATATTTAAAATTTTCGGTTGCTATGTTCCAGTCACGGCGGTTAATGGAAGCGTCGGCGACAGCAACAAACTCCTGGCCTGAATTTTTTTGGATCCCGGTTTTAAAACTTATCTTTTTGGTTACTCCGTGCATGGTTAAGGTTCCGGTAATTAAGACCTTTCTCAGGTCTGTAATATCAACATAGGCTACATTGGTAATATCAAACCTGGCAACCGTATATCTGCCGGTATCAAAAAAATTGTCGCCTTTTAAGTTGTTCTCAAGTGTCTCTTTGTCGGGTGATGTAAGGTCGGTAACCTTCAGGCTTTGCATATCAACCAGTATAAAACCACCCAAAAGCTTTTTATCCTGAAAAGTCAACTTGCCCGAATATATGTTGATGCTGCCGTCATGAGTTCCTGTTGGTTTTTCGGCATGCCAGGTAACCTTACTTTGGGTCTTATCAACCTCAAGGCTGCTAACTTTGTCTGTTTTGATTTCTGAATTCCGGTTAAATACACTGCTGTTCACTAACAACAACATACATAAAATGAAAGTTTTCATATGATCTCCTTTTAGTTTTTATGACAAGATTAGCACGTTACCTGATCATTTTAAATTAAAGTAGACTACATGCCAAATTAGTAGATGTACATTAATTAAATATTTGAAACAGATCCGTTTATCTACTAAATTTGATGTTGGTCTATTGGATTATCCGTTCATCTGATTTATGCTCATTTTTGAATAAATCAATTAAACAAACAGAAGTATGAAGTGGCCAATATTAAAACGATTATTATACCTGGGTTTCTGGATAATTATCACGCTGATATTTTTGTATGACAGGCTGTACCTTATTCAAAAGGCAGGGCTTGGTCATTTTACAGAATGCACCGTAGTTAGGCTCGCATTAATTATTTCGTTGGCTTACCTGCATCTTTATTACCTGATCCCACGCTATTTTTCGAACAAGGAATACTTAAAGTATTTTACCTTTTTGGTTTTATCGCTGGGGTTGTATGTGAGCCTGCAAAGCCTTTATGATATTTACCTGTATGGCTTTGTTATTGGCGCGGTTAGCTATCGCGATTTTTGGTATTCGTTCCCGTTTAATTTTATTACTACCGCATGGTATTTGTTGCTAACCGTTGCTTTTAAGCTGAGCGTTGACTGGTACGAACAAAGAAATGAGGTTTTAAAATTGCAGGAAGAATTAAGCCGCGTGCCCGCTTTTGTTAATACTGAAAAGGACGGCGAATACCTGTTTTTAAAATCGGGTACCAAAAAATTAAAAACACCTATAGCAAGCGTTACCTACATACAGGGATTAAAAGATTATTCCGTTGTTTATACCGACGAGGGTAAAATAATAATAAAGGGCACGTTGAAAAGTGTTGAAGAATTATTCCCCGAGAAACATTTTACCCGGATCCATAAATCATACATGGTTACAAACAGTAAAATAAAGCTGCTGGAGAGCAATAAAGTGGTGCTGACAAACGGCACCAGTGTCCCCATTGGCCGCAGCTATAAGCACCTGCTTGATTTTTCATAAATAGCCAGATGCTATAGCATTAAGTTACAAGCTCTTATAATCCTCGCGCGCCGGGCTAAAAATATCTATCAGCCTGCAATCGGTTATGGCCGTGCCGCCGTGCCATACATTTGAAGGCACTATGGCAAACAAACCGGTATTAAGCAATTGCGGGATGTCATTAACCGTTAACTCAAATTCGCCCTCAATAACAAAGGAGCATTGTTCATGGATATGCCTGTGCCGGGGCACCGAGCAGCCTGCTTTAACCTCAATAAAATTGATGGTATTGGTTTCGGTATGAATTAATTTAGAGAAAAAGCCGGGTGCTATCTCTTTGGTTTCAATATCGTCAAAATGGTGGAAAATGGATGTGTCCATAGTTGTCTATATTTCAATTGTAAGGTTAGAACAATCAATGTTGCTTAGTTAAGGAAAAACACAAAAATAATGCTCCCCATAAGCATTGTAGCCCCACCCAACCCTCCCCTGAAGGGAGGGCTTTAAAAAGCGCGAAGCTAAAGTCTCCCCTACCGGGGGAGATTTAGAGGGGGCTTAATCATTAGGGTTTCCTTAACTAATAACATTTGTAGAACAATATTAAAAATTAAAAAACATTTATCTTTAATAATTAAAAAACCGGAAGCATAAATTAAGGTTTATCTTTATTATCGGTTTTTACAACCATTTACTATGGCATTTATTGATTACTACAAGGTTTTAGGTGTTGATAAAAAGGCATCGGAAAAAGATATTAAAAGCGCATACAGGAAGCTTGCCCGCAAGTACCATCCCGATTTAAACCCCAACGATGCGGAGGCTCACAAAAAATTCCAGCAACTGAACGAGGCTAATGAAGTGTTAAGCGATGCGGAAAAGCGAAAGAAGTACGATCAGTATGGCGAAAACTGGCAACACGGACCCGAATATGAGGAGGCCCGGCAGCAGCAAAGCAGGGGACCCAGCGGCGGTTTTGGCGGCGGCACATCTTCAGGTTTTGAAGATTTTGGCGGCGATGATTTTTCTGATTTCTTTCAATCCATGTTTGGTGGCGGAGGCGGGGCCGGAACGCGGGGAGCAAGACAGGCCAAATATCGCGGACAGGATTTTAACGCGGAGCTACGCCTCAGTTTAAGAGAAGCGGCCGAAACGCATAAGCAAACGTTAACCGTAAATGGTAAAAACATCCGCATAACTATACCCGCGGGTATTGAAAATGGCCAGACCATAAAAATTGCAGGCCATGGCGGGGCGGGTGTTAATGGCGGTCCGGCGGGCGATCTGTATATTACTTTCCTTATTGCTGATGACCCCAGGTTTAAACGAAATGGCAGCGACCTGTATGCCGGCGCAAAACTTGATATATATACTGCGGTACTTGGCGGCGAGGTAACGGTTGATACGCTGGATAGCAAGGTAAAGATCAAAGTAAAGCCCGAAACCCAAAACGGTACAAAAGTGAAACTGAAGGGAAAAGGCTTGCCGGTTTACAAAAAAGAAGGCCAGTTTGGCGATCTTTATATTACCTATGAGATCCTGATCCCAACAAACCTTACCGAAAAACAGAAAAAGCTATTTGAGGAGATTCGTGAAGATAGCCCCCCCAACCCCCTAAAGGGGGAGTAGAAGTTGGCAGCAGAGGTTAATAAACAATTTACCAATGAACCAATGACTAATAAACAAGTGAACCATTAAACCAATAAACCGATGGTAAATTTAATAGCAACCAAAGAGATCTGCACCTATCATGATGTGGAATATACTTTTATAAATTCGCTTGGAGAGGCGGGATTGGTGAAGCTAAAAGTGGTAAAAAAAGACACCTATGTCCCCGAAACAGAACTGCAAAAGCTGGAAAAAATGATCAGGATGCATCATGAGCTTGAGATAAACGTGGCCGGGATTGAAGCCATTATCCATTTACTTGACAGGGTTGAACAAATGCAGGAGGAATTGCGGGTGTTGAGGAACAGGGTGAGGTGAAAGGATAACAGATTTTCACCACTATGTCATTGCGAGCGCAGCGTGGCAACCGCACGCACGCATATCGGCCATGCAAGTTCTACACCTTTCTGTTCGCTCTGTATTGTATGCGATTGCCACGCTGCGCTCGCAATGGCATATTTTAGATTGATCATAGAAGTCATCAATAAGATTTACGAAGTTTTAAAAACTTCGTAAATCTGCTCCTGATCATTCACCACTACCAATTTAGTTTTATTTATATTGATAATAAACGCTGCAACTATAAGATTTGGCACCCAGCACAGCCACGAAACAATGCGATAAGCTGTAATAAACTCAATATGCATTGCAACCTGCATTAACGGCAGCCAGATGCGCAGGGTAACTGCTGCAAAGGTAAGGGCGTAGTTAATGATCATCCATCTTTGGTGTTCGGCAATTTGCACCCTGCGGATGCTTGTATAAGCCCTTATTACTGTATAAAACCAAAGCAGGGCCAAAATACCAAAGCCCGTTACACAAATTAAGCCACCGCTGGCAAACAAAGCAATATACATACCCGCGCCACTGCTTATTAAAACTGCAATTACATATATTTTGCCTATCCACCGGTGCGTATTTAAATAACGGCTGCGCAGCTTTTTGCTAAACTGTGTCCACCCGGTTAACAGGGCAATACCGCCAAATGAAATATGCAGGTAAAATACGGTGTGCCAAATCGGGTTGTTTTTTATTGCAGCAGGTTTTCCCTGTAAAAGCCCATTATTATTCATATCTGTCAAAAAATATATAAGCGGATAGATGCCTACTGCAATTGCAAAAAATGCAAACGGGATCCAGGGCAGGTTTTTAAGCTTCATTATTTTAATTGCTGATAAATTAATGGGAAGATTTTATCTAACAAAATAATAGAAGCTTTAATGGCTGTTGCATCATTAATGCTTTCATTAACATTTATAACAGCATTTTTAGCAGGGATAACAAACGCATACTGGCCGCCCCAGCCAAGCCCATAGGTTATTGGAGTGCCTTTATAGTTATAATGATAAAAACAAAGTGCATAAGTTGAGGTTTGAAAACCCCAGTCGGTAGTATAAAAAACAGGCGGATTGAGGATTTGAGCTATCCATTTTTCCGATACTATACTTTTGCTATTAAAACGGCCTTTATGCAGCAATAACGAGGCAATCCGGTTCATGTCTGCCGTACTTAAATGTACGCTTAGCAATCCGCAGCCATCGTAATAACCATCTCTCATTTTGCCCCACTCCACATTTTTAATGGCAAGGGGACCAAACAGGTATTTATTGGCAAATTCAAGCGTGCTCATGTGTGTACTTTTGGTTAAAATAACCGATAGGATATGGGTGCCTGCATTATTGTAGTGAAACACCTTGCATGGTTCTGATACCAATGGCGCCTTTAATAAATAGCATGAGGGATCGGCAAGAGCAAAATATTTTCCAAGGTTAATAAGGTCCTCATGCCAAAGCCCCGATGCCTGGTTCATGATCTGTCTTATGGTGATATCCTGCTTTCTTTTATCGGTGTCCTGCGCCAGTTCGGGAAAGTACTTCACTATTTTTTCATCAACAGAAACTATATAACCTTTATCAATGGCTATCCCTATCAGTAGTGAAATTACGCTTTTGGTAAGTGATTGGTTGTTGAACAGATCGTGATTGCTTTTATCGTTGAAATACTTATTGTAAACAATCTTATCATTTTGCGAAACAACAATGGAATACAGTTGCCGGTTGTTTTTAATAACTGCAGCAGTATCAATATTTATTTGGGAATAGCTTGCGGTTATAACAAACGAGCTTATTAAAAATGCAAGTAAAGTTTTTTTCATTATGCGTATTTTTTGTTTTGACGGATCCTGTTTGCAGATGTTACAAAGTATCAGGGATGAAATATAATCTCTGTGCATCCCTTACCGATGGTATTAAGTTAAAAATCTTCTTCCCTCCTTCCGCGCAGTGAAGGGAGGGAGGTCCAGCGTATCATCGACCGGGTGGGTAAATATGCGAGCGATATTAACGCAAATGCATTACGTGAATGCATGGCGGTGTTGACTCACCCCGACGTCGCTTCGCTTGTCACCCCTCTCTGCTGCGCAAAGAGGGGAAAAGTAAGCGGTATCATTTCTAACCACAAAGATCGCCGAGGATATTAAAAGAAAAGTTCCTGTGGTCACCAAAAATCGTCCACTGATCAAAATAGTTTTGGTAAGTATTATTGAGAGGGTTTCTTTACATAAAAACAACAAAACAATGGAAACCACACAACGCCAAACCTATCTCGACTGGTTAAGGATCTTATCCATACTGGGTGTATTATTTTTTCATTCGGCCATGCCTTATGTAGCCGAGGATGGCTGGCATATCAAGAACCACGAAACCAGCAACCTGCTGATGGAATCGAATAATTTTTTACACCTTTTTCGCATGCCGCTGCTCTTTTTCATTTCAGGTACAGTAAGCTATTACATGATGCAGCGGCGATCTACCTTAAGTTTCATCGGCTTACGTTTCCGCAGGCTTTTTATCCCATTGCTAGTGGGCATGTTCATCATAGTGCCACCGCAAATTTACATGGAACGGCTGGCCCATGGTTACAAAGGCAGCTTTTGGGACTGGTACCCAAGTGTATTTAACTTTGTTCCGTATCCAAAAGGCGGCAGCTTTAGCTGGCATCACCTTTGGTTCATCGCCTACCTCTTTATTTACGATTTGATATTTGCACCCATTTTTGCCTGGATGATCTCACCCAAAAGCGATGCGTTTAAAGAGAAACTTGCCGGATTGGCAAAAGGCAGATGGATCTACCTATTGATGCTGCCGGGCATTATATGGTTTGCCCTGCTAAGCGAAAAGCTACCCGAAACCAATGACCTTGCTCATGACGGTTGCTACCTTGTTTACTGGCTGTTGTTTCTGCTGGCTGGTTTCATCTGCATTTTGCAACCAAAATTGATGGATAGCCTGGAACGAAACCGCCGCTTTACCTTAAGAATCGGGTTTGTGAGTTTGATGTTATGGGAATACATGCGCTGGAATAAGATAGAGCCTTTTCATGAGGCCTGGCCATTCCATAATATCATTTTCAATTACCTGTTTATCGCATTGCGTCCAACAATTGCATGGGGATGGGTACTAGCACTGGTGGGTTATGGCAAGCATTATCTGAATCGTAAACACAGTATATTGAATTACCTGAACCAGGCAGTGTATCCGTTCTATATCCTGCATCAGACTATGATCGTATTGATAGTTTATTACATTGTGCAAACGCAAAATGAAAGCATTCTGTCAAAATACATATATACGGTTGGCATCACTTTCTTTGTGACTGTACTCATCTATCATTTGCTTGTGCGCCCGTATGCCATTACCCGCTTTTTGTTTGGGATGAAGCCAAAAGATAAGCCTAAACCGATGATGCAGATTGAGAGTGAAGATTTGAAACCCGCTATTGGCTTATCGGCGTAAATTCTTTGTTATTCTTCACTATCGTTCAGAATGACAATAGTTCTTAATTTAGCTATATGAAATCTTTTCAGAAATACATATTCCCAGCATTGTATGGCCTGTTGGTATATTTTACCATCAGGCTGTTACACGATACCGATGTTGGCGAGCATTTTTGGGAGCGGCGTTTTTATATCAATGCCGTTGAAATGACCTGCACAATAATAGTTGGCTATATAGCCATATACCTGTTTGAGCGGCTTTTTAAGTATTACGATAAACGCTGGCCTTTACAACTAAGCTATCGTGGCGTAGTGCGGGAACTGGTGATATTGGTAGGAGCTAACCTGGTATTGGTCAATGTGATATTCGTGCCGATGGATATGACCCTGCACCTGGGCGACTGGAAACCCTGGTGGATCTCCTGGGCCGATATAGCAGATATTAATATGATACCCACACTTTATGCTATTGTTTATTACGGCATTGCACGCAGCAGTACATGGTTAAGGGCCTACGTTGATAATAAAGTTCAGCTGGAAAAAGTAACTAATGATCACCTGGAAACCGAGCTTAAATTCCTGAAAGCGCAATATCACCCTCATTTTTTATTTAATGCGCTAAATACCATTTATTTCCAGATGGATGAGGACCTTGCCGGTGCAAAAAACAGTATCGAAAAGTTTTCGGAACTGTTAAGGTACCAGCTTTATGATCAGCAGCAACAGGTGCCGGTAATAAACGAGCTGGAATACCTGCAAAGCTTTATCGACCTGCAAAAAATAAGAAGTACCGATAAGTTGAAAATGGAAGTTACGTTTGACAAGGCTTTAAACGGTCAGCAGGTTTACCCGTTGTTGTTTTTACCGCTTGTTGAAAACGCATTTAAGTTTGTTGGAGGCGATTATAGGCTGCAGATAGCCGCACAACTGGTAAATAACGAGATAACCTTTAGGGTTGAAAATTCTATACCTCAATTTAAGCAGCCCATCAGTAAGAGTAGCGGGATAGGCCTGGAAAATTTAAAGAGGAGACTCGATCTGTTGTATCCCGGTAAACATACCTTGCTTACAACTACTGATAATGATAGTTTTACTGCCGAATTAAAGCTGCAATATGAATAACATAACCTGTATAATAACTGACGATGAGCCTTTTGCACGCAAAGGTTTGCAGGGCTACGTAGAAAAAATAAGCTTTCTTGATTTGAAAGGGGTATGTGAAGATGCCCTGCAGCTAAGCGATATGCTGCAAAAACAGCCCGTCGATCTGCTTTTTTTGGATATCCAGATGCCTCATATTTCGGGTGTTGATTTTATAAAGGCATTATCCAGGCCCCCAAAAGTTATATTTACCACAGCTTTTGAACAATATGCATTGCAAGGCTTTGAACTTGATATAATAGACTATTTATTAAAGCCCATAAGTTACGAGCGATTTTTAAAGGCCGCCTGGAAAGCCCGTGATTATTTTGCTTTACGGGAGAACACCTCCTTAACTACTATCCCGTATATTTTTATAAAAGTAAACGGTAGGCTTGAAAAGATAAACTTTGACGAGATCTTGTTTATCGAAGGGATGGAAAATTATGTGGCCATTCACCTGTCAAACAAAAAGCTAATTACCCATAGCACCATTAAGTCCCTGTTTGAAAAGCTGCCGCAAGGGCAATTTATACAAACCCATAAATCATTTATTGCTGCAATAAATAAGGTGGATACCATTGAAGGAAATACCTTGCATATTAAACAGCACCAGGTTCCCGTAAGTAAATACCTGCGCGAAGCTGTTTTAGGGCAGATTGTAAAATGATGTGCGAATTTCGGATGTGCAAATGTGCGGATGAGAAGATGATGTGCGAATTTCGGATGTGCAGATGTGCGGATGAAAAGATGATGTGCGAATTTCGGATGTGCGAATATGCGGATGAAAAGACGATGTGCAAATTTCGGATGTGCGAATGTGCAGATGAATAAATAACTCTTATCATTCGCACATCTGCATATTTGCACATCCGCATATCGTCTTCATATCTGCACATCATTTTCTCGCCCAGGCAAGTGTTAACGCATCTTCCAGCATATCTCTTCGTACTTTATCAAGCTCAATAAAGGTGGCTCCTTTTAATCCCCATTTATTAGGAACCGGGTAAAATATGGCAGGATCAAATGTGTTAAATACAGATTGGTCTATGGGTGATAGTTTTACCATCATGCGGTGCTCTTTTACCCATAGCGTTGAAAAGATCCGTTTATTAACCCGGAAGGACGGCATACCGAAATGATCCTGCTCTACAGTACCTTTTAAGCTCAATGCAACCTGTCGTGCAGTTTCTATATCAACCATAAAGTCCGCTATCTTTTTGAAGTTAAAGCAATTTTAATCCCTAAGCCAATCAGAATAAAACCAGTGATCTTTTCCTGTATCATCCATACTTTTGGGTTCTTGTTAAAAAAGTCTTTTGTTTTACCTAGTATACAAGCAACAATAATCAGTACCAGGGTTCCCTGCAAAGCAAACCATAGGCCTAATGTAAAGAGCTGCAGTTTAAATACCGGCGACGAAGCATTAATAAATTGGGGCAGAAAAGACAAAAAGAAAATAGCCACTTTGGGGTTTAAGGCATTTGTTAAAGCACCCTGTTTAAATAAGCTCAGGTAATTAGCCCTCCCGCTTTTTTCCTTTTTTGTTTCGATAACCTGTTTTGAGAGTAAGGCCTTGATACCAAGGTAAATTAAGTAAGCTGCACCCGCAAATTTAATTAGCTGAAATAGATAGGCTGATCTGGAAATTATAAGGGACAAGCCCAGTACCGCCGCAAAAATATGTACAAAGCAACCTGCAAAAATGCCGATGGCTGATATAATACCTGCCTTTATGCCCTGCGAGATACTTCTTGATGCCACATATAGCATATCATTACCGGGTGTAAGGTTTAACAGCATGGAAGTAACGAAAAACAGGCTGAGATTTTGAAAATTAAACATACCCGTAAGCTAATTTAAAACACTAAAATAAGCTATTCTTAATTAATGACATGTTCACCGGAGTTTTAATTTAAATTTGACTACTCTTAATTACCAATTAAAATGCAAGAAACCGATAACGGAAATGTAAGCCTTAGCACCAGCCAGAATGGTATCACCACTATCAGCTTTTATCACCCTGCACAAAACTCATTACCCGCAGCATTGCTTGATGAATTGACCGCGAAAATAACAGAAGCCGGTAATGACGCTAAAACCCATGTTATTGTATTAAAAAGCGGGGGCGACCGCACTTTTTGTGCCGGGGCAAGCTTTGATGAACTGTTGCAGCTAAAGGATAAAGAAGCCGGCGCTATCTTTTTCTCAGGCTTTGCCAGGGTTATTAATGCCTGTCGTAAATCGTCAAAAATTATAATAGCCCGGGTACAGGGAAAAGCGGTTGGAGGAGGCGTAGGCTTAGCCGCCGCGGCTGATTATTGCCTGGCTACCGAAGCCGCATCCATTAAACTAAGTGAGCTGGCTATTGGCATTGGGCCATTTGTAATATCTCCGGCCGTTACCAGGAAAATAGGTTTGCCTGCATTTTCGCAATTAACCATCAGGGCAACTGATTTTCAAACAGCACAGTGGGCTATGGAAAAAGGACTATACAGCGAAGTTTACCCTGATATTGCCACACTTGATGCGGCCCTTGAAATCCTTGCCGAAAAGCTGACGTCCTACCATCCCGAAGCATTAAAAGGGTTAAAGGAAATTTTGTGGGAAGGCACTGCCAATTGGGATGAATTGTTACATGAACGCGCCGCCATAAGCGGCGAGCTGGTACTATCTGAATTTACCCAGCAGGCACTGCATGGTTTTTTGAAAAGATAATATTTTATTTAAATACCTGTTTTTCATTTAATTGGCGTGTTTTCACGTAATATCAAATGCTGCCTTAAATATTTGCCGGGTAAAACAACCGTTGTGTAACAACTTTTACCAAAATAAGTCCGTATAAACGCCTCGTTACGTAAGTGTTATTTTACTTTTATTTGTATCGTTAACTATTGGTTATTGTTAAAGGTTTAATAGATTTACGTTGTGATTATTATGAGTTTATTTTAACACATTCTGTTATTTTTATTATATGTTTTATTGGTTATTTACTGCTGTAGTTTTCGCCGCGATCCTGATTGGGTTTTACATATACAATTATTTCGATAAGCTTAATACCACAAGAAGAAATTTAGAAAGGATTCAAAACAAGTGGGGCCGACCGGTAAACGCCAGGCGTAACTTTAAATTGATTGCCGCCTATTTAAATGCCTACGAAGGTCCCGGTAAAATAACCGGCACAATTGCTGATGACCTTGACCTGAACAATGTTTTTAACTATATTGACAGAACAAACTCCAAACCTGGTAAGCAATATCTTTACAGAAAACTATTTACTCCTGATACTGATTTCGAATCGTTATTAAAATTTGATAAAAAGATAGATGCCCTGAACATGCCAAGGCCTGACCAGGAAAGGATTGAGCTGGAACTTGCAAAGCTTAACAGCCCCGATGCTTATTTTTTAGCTGAGCTATTTTTAAAGGAACATGAGTTTTTGCTGGTACCTTTAATGAGCTTTTACATCCGGATCTCGGGTTTAGCTATAATCGGGTTGGTCATTTCCTTATTTATAGTGCCAAACCTGGTATGCTTTATGGTGTTAATAGCATTGCTTATAGGTAATGTGGCTTTACATTATGGCACCCGTAATAAAATATCATCCTACACCCGGTCATTGCCTCAGCTAATGATACTGCATGGTGTGGCTAAGCGCATAGTAAAAAAGATTACCCTTGAGAATGATGAACAGGTTAGGATCAGCTTAAACCTGTTATCGGGTTTAAACCGCACGTTAAACCTGGTAAGCTTTGAAAGTAAGATTGCAGATAACCCTGATAATTTTAGCTATGCGGTTTATAAATTTATAAAATTGCTTTTCCTGCTTGAGCCGCTGATGTTTATTACATCGGTTAAACGGATAAACAAATACCGTGGTGATATTGAGGTGCTTTACAAATACGTTGCCGAAATTGATATGCTGATAGCTATCCAGTCGGTAAGAGTAGGGCTTCCTCATTACAGCAAACCTGTTTTTTATACAGAAAATATGCAAATGGATCTTACAGAAATGTATCATCCGCTTATTTATAACTGTGTGCCAAACTCTATTCATACCCGTACAGACGAAGGCGTGCTGATCACCGGGTCTAACATGTCGGGTAAAACCACTTTCATTAGGTCTATAGCCATCAATACGCTATTGGCGCAAACCATTTATACCACCTGCACCAACGGCTATAAAGCGCCTTTGTTAAGGCTTCAAACCAGTATCAGAACTACTGATGATCTTGGCGAGCATAAAAGCTATTTCCAGGCTGAAGCATTATCTATCCTTGATATCATTAATCAAAGCGGCGGGGACGAACCAGTTAAGAGCCTTATTATTATTGATGAGATCTTTAGGGGAACCAACACCATTGAACGCATTGCGGCAGCGAAATCAGTATTGACCTATTTAACCGATAACAAAAACTTTGTATTTGTATCAACCCACGACCTTGAACTGGCTGAGCTGCTTGATAATGACTATGCAGTATACTCGTTTGAAGAAACGGTAAATGATACCCGCCTGGTATTTGATTATAAGATGAAGACCGGTGTGCTTAAAAACAAAAATGGCATTGCCATATTAGAAACCATAGGCTACCCTGAAACGGTTGTTGAAGATGCTTATATTGTAAGCGAGGAGCTGAGACGGAAATACGTTTTATAAAAGGGGGGATAAAAAAGTCTATCAATGCTTGCTTGCGAGGAAATAATTTAACTACTGCAATTGCCCCATTAGGGGGGCAAAATATTGGTAGAATAAAAACAAACAGAAAAGTTCGTGCCGTAGGTACGTAACACCGCAATGCATAACCAATGGGTTACGTACCTACGGCACGAGGAATTTTTTCTTATCTTTTTCTACCAATATTAGACCCCGATTGGGTCATCTAAGGAAGTCTATTTGTATTAACATGAGTACCGGGTTTAATAATGGTAACTCAAAGTAAAAAGCAGAGTCCTTTCCGGCCTCTAAATATCGCCATCATATAAAAGAAAAAGCAACGCCGTTAGCGTTGCTTTTTAAATATAACAATCAGGTTATGTTAATCCTGCTTAAAACTTATAGGTTAAACCTACGCCAAAGATCTGCTTGGTTTGTAAAAGCGAGTGGTATTCATTAACACCATTTTTCATTTCGGGTATTTGTGCTTTTGGGTCATTTATAAGCTCAACACCTGCGTTTACGGTTACAAGCTTGTTTACCTTCATGAAAATATTAGCGGCGTAATCCACATAAATATCTCCCGGTTTTTTAAGATAGTTAGAGTACACTTTCAAAATATTTTCGAATGAAATATTTTCAACCAAGTTTACTTTGTAATAAGCATCTAATGATGCTCCGAATTCAAAAAGGCTCTTATCGCCCGGTGTAACCCCGTATGAACCGATTGATGAAAGCGAATCATTCTGTACAATAGTGATGCGGGCCGCCGCAGGTGAAAGGTTGATCCTGAAATTATCAGACCTTTTATAAGCAAAGCCCGGCCCGAATGTTAGGTAAGCAGGCGCAAACGGTGCAGATAATAAAGTTCTGTTACCATCGGCATCGTAATTATAGCCTTTTGTAAACTGGGTTTGAAAGTTAGCATAAAAAGTATACAACCAGTATTTTGATGCCTGGCGACCCAATAAGCTGTTTAGAATAATACGGTCGTCGTTTTTACGCCAGCCTGTTCCGTTCTGCTTGCTGATACCGTAGCCGGCTATAGCTTTGTTATCCCAACTCCATACGCCTTTTTTATAATTAAAATCATAATCAAGCACAATGTTGGCTGCTACAGAATTTACACCACCGGCTGCCCAGTTTGAAAACGAGCTTTGGTTTATCAATAGTGTATTTTGCCCGTGAATGGTCCATACTTTTGTGGTGTCTTTTGGCGGCGCCGCCTGCGAATAGCCTGCAAGGCATATAAATAAAAATGCCGCGATAAGTAATGTTTGTTTCATAAGGGATCTGCTTTAAATAATTTATAAAGTCACAAATTTATAAATTACTCTTAAATACAAAATGAAAATTTTTCCAGTCCATTTTTATTTACTTGAAATAACCTTTCAACTATTGATAAATTATTAACATAAACGATAAAAGTCATATATAAAATAGTCAATTTTAAAGCTTACGTATCTTATTCTTTACATGTACAATTATATTTTATTTAGTGAATAATTAGTTCTAATTTTAACTCATAAACCTAAAATAAATGTCACAAAACAAATTTTTCGCCAAAGGCGGAGATAAGGTAACTCCCGAAAATCTGGGTGAGGCTATTCAACAGGCTATTGAGATTGAAATTGCAACTATCCCTGTTTATCTTTATACTTATTATTCCATTAACCGCTCGCCGGATCAGGATGCTATAAGCGGCTCGCTTGTGCAAAAGCTGGTAGCCAAAGGTAAAACAGCCAAAGAAGCAAGCGCAATTGCCTTAGACCTATCGGCCGAGCTCATGGTGTTTTCAAACAAAGCGGGGGCTTTGATCATGAGCGTTGCGATAGAGGAAATGCTGCACATGGCGCTGTCATCAAATCTTAAGCAGGCGCTTGCCGGGCTGCCTGAACTGGTTGGCAAATCGCCCAGCGTATGGCCTACCTGCCTGCCTGGTCACGTTCCTCCGTTTAATATTGACAGGGCCAAACTTTCACAGGAACAGCTGATGACCTTCCTGAAAATTGAAAGCCCCGATCCGCTGCATGATCCAAAACTACTCCAGGTAATTGAGTACACCACCATCGGGAAATTTTATGAAATGATTGTTGATTGTATCGATAATAACGATCTGCAATACAGAACGTTTTTACCGCAGCTGATAGAGGGTAAAGGTTATTATGCACAGAATAACATTGATACTGTTTATTACGATAAGGAACATAAACCCCACTTTACCAACCAGGATGATAGTGGCGACCTGGTTTATATAAGAGATAAGGCATCGGCAAAAAAAGCCATAATGTGTATTGTTGAGCAGGGAGAAGGCAGCAAAGCCCCGGGTTTAAATCCTGATAACTCGGTTAATTGCAGCGCAGTAGTTCCCGGTGATTTTGACGACCTTTCAAAAAAAGAATTGTCGCACTTTGCAAAGTTTGTTGAGATCTATTGTACTTACAAAACTTTAAATGCCAGGTTCCAAAGCCTTGACATCGGGGTTAAAGATATTAACGATTATTTTGTGGTTAACGTAGCCAAAAATCCACTTACAAAGCATTATCCCGCCAACATAGCGCCAGTTTCCGAACTGCTCAACGCAGTTTACACCTATATATTTGTAATGGTTGAGGATTGCTACCTGAAATCGGGAAATACACAGTGGGAGATCTTTATGTTTGGGATCCATAAATCTATGATCTTTATCCTAAATTCTATTTGCGGGGATATAATGAAGCTTACCTACACAGGGCCCGACGGGGAGGTTTATTCAGCTGCGCCAACATTTGAGGACTATCCGTTCGGTCTTTTATCAAGCCCAAAATCGCAAATGATAGACCTGTTCAATGCCGCAGTAGCTGTTTATCCAACCATCAGCTACCTGGGGCAAAGGATCCAGGATCTGCCGGATGTTCCATTGCATAATTGAGGATGAATTTTAAGCAAACCCATTTAATCATTATTAAAAAATTTAGCACATTATGGCTATCATAAAATATACACCAAACCTATCCTTATGCGGCGGTTCAGCACCTGCGCCTTCTGCTGCTCCACAAACCTGTGCTCCGGCAAGCGCACCATCAATTGAATTGCATGTTTGTATGGGGTTAAACGCATGCAAAGGGCATGACCGTTATGGAACAAACAACTGCGCAGGGACCGGTTATTGCGCCACTGCCGAACAGCACAATTGTCAAACGTTAAACAATTGCCGCGGACAAGGTGGTTGCGGGCTTTATGGCGATATAGAGCAGCAGGAAAATCCCGGTAATAATGAATGCGCATGGCAAGGCAGTTGTGCCGTACCCATCCAGGCTGAGCGCTTCAGAACCTTAGGCCCTGAAAGAGGTAAAAGCGTATGGCTCCAGGCCCGCAAGCTGTTTGTGCAAAGGATGCACAAAGCAAAAAGAAGCTATGGCGATTCACCTTTTAAATGCGGACCTCCTCAAAACTGGCTGATCTCTGTGTTAGGATCGTATGATTCATGTGGTAACAGCGGCGATAAGGTTTGTTCGTTCGGGTTTAATGATCCTGATGATCATGCAAAGAAACTTTGTGAAGGGGAGAAAGAATAATGTGCGGATGCGTGGATGTGCGGATGAAAGGATGATGTGCGGATTCCGGATGTGCAAATGTGCGGATGAAAGAGTATAAAATAAATTTTGGATGATTGAACAACGGGAAAAATATAGTGATTTGATAAAAAGCTTGCCTAATCCCGGGCTTGGCCTGGGGTTAAGGAGCAAGCATTTTAACTACATCCTGGAAAATAATCCCGAAGTGGATTGGTTTGAGGTGATCTCTGAAAACTTTATGGATTCGGGTGGCAGGCCGCGTCATGTATTAAGGCAACTGGCAGAAAGATATCCGGTAGTAATGCATGGGGTATCTCTTTCTATCGGCAGTACTGATCCGTTAAATAAAGAATATCTAACCAAATTGAAGCTGCTTGCCGAAGAGGTAAAACCGCTCTGGATCAGCGACCATTTATGCTGGACAGGGGTTAACAGCCTGAACACACACGATCTGTTACCGGTAGTTTTGAATGAAGAATCACTTAAACATATCTGTAATCGGATCAACCAGGTACAGGACTTTTTAGAGCGCCCTGTTGTTTTTGAAAATCCAAGCACTTACTTAACCTTTAAGCAATCAACCATTCATGAATATGGCTTTTTGCGATACATGACAGAAGAAACGGGCTGCGGTTTACTGCTGGACGTAAATAATGTATATGTATCCGGCTTTAATAATGATTTTGACCCGGTACATTATATCCATCAGTTACCTCATGACCGGATCGTACAAATGCATATAGCAGGTCACCAACATTGCGGTACACATATTATTGATACGCACGACAGACAGGTTGTAAAGGATGTTTGGAACCTTTTTAGCCTCGCCTGGCAATTGACCGGTGGGGTTGCCACCTTATTGGAATGGGATGGCAATATTCCTGAATTTGATGTGTATCACAATGAACTGTTAAAGGCAAAGCAACACATGAGCAGTATTTTAGTGGTTGATCAGGTAACTGAAACACAGGAACACGGTGAAGAAGCCGTATCAAATCCTGTTGATTTTTTGGTGAATGATGTTGTGGTTAATTAATTTAAACAGATATGTCATTGAGCGCAGCAACCGCGAACTATACCTATCCCATTTGCCTCGCGAATATGCACAGTTCGCGATTGCTTCGTACCTCGCAATGACAAGCGTATAATTTGTTATCATAGTTCAATGGAGTCAAACATTTTTTCCTTAAAACAATTACAAAACTGGATGCAGGGCATGCTGGTGCATCATGAGCCGTTAGAAAATGGAAATGCTGAAGTGCCAGTAATGGTTGAGCATGTTGTTAATTCATCAGAACGGTTAAGCGCTGTAAAGCACCTTGATATTTACCGGTATAGTTATATTGCCCGGCTACGGGCCTGCATGCAAAGCCAGTTTAGTGCTTTGGCTTATGCTTTGGGTAGTGAATTGTTTGAGCTATTTGCCGATCAGTACCTTGACACTTACCCATCCGAAAGCTATACATTGAATACTCTCGGTGAAAAATTCCCGGCCTTTTTAGAGGAAACCCGGCTCGATGCCAGCCAGGAGGAAAAAGAAACCTGGCCCGATTTTATGATAGAGCTGGCGGGTTTTGAATATGCACTATCGGTAATATTTGATGAACGGGCAAACGAAAATAATACTGTTACACCTAATAATACCCCCGACGAATTATTAAAGCCGGCGCCTGTATTGCACCTGTTTCATTATCAATACCCCATTTGTGATTATTACCTGGAGTTCAGCCAGGGAAAAGAGCCGGAATTACCATTCCCCGAAGAAAGTTATTGTGCGGTTACCCGCCATAATTATAAGCTTGGCTTATTTACCATAAGGGGTGCGCAATACTATTTTTTAAAAAGCATGCAGCAGGGCAACACCGTTGAAAATGCTAAGAATGACCTGATTAAAACCTTCAATTTTGCCCGGATCGAACTGGATAAGATCTGGCCGGAATGGAAGAAAAGTTTTATTGAAGCTGGATTTTTTGTAGCCAAAAATGTAAAAGGGCCTTAAAACAAGGTATATATCAGGGCCTGCGTTTAAAGATATAATTAACTCATATATTTTTGATAATTAACATTTTATATGTTAACTTAGTTCTGTTATCTAACGATAATTTTGATAACGGGGCAGGGCTCTTATTTAAATTTTTAAACCTAAATTATTATCACCATGATCAAATCAATCAAACTCACGGGTATTGTATTAATTCTTTTTATTTGTGCTTGTCAAAACAACAGCAATAGCACTACTGCAACAAAACCTGCAGTTAGCGGCAGTACGAGGCACATCAGGAAAAGCCTTTATTCTAAAGATGTTCAACAAGATGCGGACGATCTAAAAAAGGCGCTGGCCATAATGCGCAAAATGGATTGCGATTCAACCAGCAGCTGGTATTACCAGGGGGCAATGCATTGGGTGCCTGACACCATTTTAAAAAATCCGTTTTGCTCAAGTTATACCACCGCTCCTAAAGACTTGAAAGAAGCCTGGGATAATTGCACACACACGCCATCAGGTGCAGAGCAAATCCATTTTTTGGTTTGGCACCGTCTTTATATTTATCATTTCGAAAAAATAATCAGAAAATTATCCGGCGATTCAAGTTTTAGCTTGCCTTACTGGGGTTATACCGATACCACCAATATAGCCCAGGCCCGTGTAATGCCTGTTGTATTTAGGGATACAACCGCCAGTTTATACGAAAAAGCACGGCTTGACAGCATAAATAATGGATACCCTATAAGAGGTAAAGCGGTTACTAAACTAAGCCTTACCAAACTGTTTAAAAACACAACTTATGCAGGTTTTAATAGTAATATGGATGCCGCTCCGCACGGTGCCATGCATAACTATATTGGCTATGGAAACGACCCTACCGGTAAAGCGATGTTTAGCCCTATAAAACAAAAAATTGACGACGGCGGCGGATTAATGCAGGACGTTGCTACCGCTGCATTCGACCCTATTTTTTGGGTACATCATGCTAATATTGACAGGGTATGGCAACAATGGACAAACTCGCCAAATGGTAAAAAAGTAACGCTTGATGAGCTTAATTCAGCACCATGGGTTTATACCTTTTTTGATGAGAACGGCAAAAAGGTAGTGTATTCACATGAGGAAATTATAAAAATAATTTACAACATGGGTTATGATTATGATGATACAAAGGTTTCTGAAAAAAGCGGTTTGCCGGATGAGTCAAAGACTATTAACCTGATAGCTCAATTGCCACAGCACGTTATTTCATCGCAAAAGCCTAATGTTACCATAACTAAAAGTGTTACTACATTTAAGGTTCAAAATAACCTTAACAAAGCATTACTGGCTGCAAAGGATACAAAAAAGCCTTTGTTTATGAAAGTTACAGTATCATTTATTAAACCGCCTAAAGGCAGCTATGAAGTTTATCTGAATTTACCTGCTAAAGTTATACCAAGTGTTGAAGGCGATTATTTTGAAGGGTTTATGACGTTTTTTGGAGCAGGCCATCACATGAAGGGAATGGCCAATATGCCAGGCGCGCGAATCACAAAATCTTTTACGTTTGAAATTACCGGCCGGGCGGATGCATTAACCAAACCCGAATTTAATATTGAGGTATTAAAATTTGGCGGCCTGCCACAGGAAGAAATCAAAGTGGAGAGCGTTATAATTTTCAGACAATAAGAATTATTTGAACTCTTTGTGGTCTCTCTGACTTCTAGGTGCCCTCTGTGTTAAAAAAATAGCCACAGAGGGCATCTTTTTATAGCTCTTTTATTTATTAAATGCCCATTACAAAATGGTATAAAACATTGCTATTGCCGCTGCACCCATAGCTCCAAAAGTTATCCAAAGGATAGTTTTGGAAAGCCAGCCACTTTTAAATTCGCCCATTATTTTTTCATCCCCCGAAATTTTAACCACCAAAAATAAAAGAGGAACTGCGGCCACGCCATTTAATACGGCTGCATACACCAGGGCCTTAACGGGATCAATCCCGATGAAATTCAATATCAACCCCACAATGGTGGCTGCAATAATGATTGTGTAAAAGCCTTTGGCCTTGTTTAGCTTTAAATTTAAGCTCGCATTCCAGTTAAATGCTTCGGCAACAGAATAAGCTGCTGAACCGGAGAGCACCGGGATAGCCAGCATCCCCAGGCCGATAATCCCAATGGAAAAGATAAGCTTTGACAAAAAACCGGCATGTGGAAAACTATGCACCAGCGGCTCAATGGCTTTGGCAGCGTCAGCGGCAGTTTTTACATCATGCACGCCGCTGTTATGTAATACGGTAGCACCTACTACTATAATGCTCCAGGTAGCAAACTCCGAAAAGATCATTCCGAAAGTATTGTCAATCCGCATTCGTTTTACGCTGATGTTGCTGATGGCAGGTTTGCCGGTGGTTATTAAATGCCTCTTCTTATCCTCTTCAACTTCCTGCGATGCTTCCCAAAAAAACATATAAGGCGATATGGTTGTACCTAATACGCCCGTTATGATAAAAAAGAAGGCAAAAGTAAACTCAAAATGAGGTACTACAGATGCCTTTAAAATTGTTACCCACGGCTGATGAACAATAAAAAGCGTTATAGGATATGCCAGTAAAGTTATGGCCAGCCACTTTAAAATTTTTGAATAAACTTTATAATTGGTAAATACCTCAAGCAGTAATATAATAGTGGTGAATATTAATGTAAGCACCACAAAAGGAACGGGTACAAGCAATTGTGCTGCAGAGGCCATTGCCCCCAGGTCGGCACCAATATTAATCACATTAGCAATAACAACAAGCATTACAACTGAATATAAAGTCCCGCGGCTGTATCGCTCCTTTACTATGGTAGTAATGCCCTTACCGGTAACCAAACCAATCCGTGCACAGGCTTCCTGTACGGCGGTCATTAAAGGGAGCATGTACAAGGCTGTCCATAGCTGACCATAACCAAACTGGGCACCTGTTTGCGAATAAGTGGCAATGCCCGATGGGTCATCATCAGCTGCGCCGGTTATAAGGCCCGGCCCAAGGATGCGCCAAAACCCTTTGATTTTAGCAGCAGTCTCGGTTCGTTTTTTCATATAAAATAGTAATAAGGTGAAGATAGGCTGTTTATTTTGCTTATTATGAAACTTGTTATCAAATTAATTTTGGTTTACAGTATTACTGCTTAAATTCATGTTTTTATCTATAAACCGATTTCACCATCCCTATGAGCACCCGTATACCACCTGATTTGCCTGACGATATTTTCAAGATAGTGTTTGAAAAGTCGCCGGGTTCATTATTAGTTAAAGGTGATGCGCCATGCTTTACTATAGTTGCCGCAAGTGATACTTACCTTGAAGTTACATCAAGCACCAGGGAAACCATTATTGGAAAAGGATTTTTTGAAGCTTTCCCCGAAGACAAAACGCTTACCGATGATACAAATGCACGGATCATTTTTAATAAAGTAGTTGAAACGGGGCAAAAAATAGATGTGCCCGCTTATCGTTTTGATGTTTATAATCCCCAAACAAAAACTGCCGAGATAAGGTACTGGTCGTGCAATAACACACCTATTTTAAATGCTGATAAAAATGTTGCCTATATACTAAACACAGTTGTTGATATTACGAATGAAGTAAGGGCAAGAGAAGCCGTAGTTGAAAACGAAAACCGTTTGCGGATGGCAACCGAAGCCGCCTCAATGGCCACCTGGGATTTGGGCTTAAGTGACCTGGCGTTTATCTGTTCGCCGCGAATGAATGAAATTTTTG
>JAQBOS010000199.1 GCA_028287925.1 Mucilaginibacter sp.
AAAAGCAGGAATATTTGCTGATCCCTTATTGGAGCCCAATTATAAAATGGCAGTTTCCTGCTTAAAGCATGGAATAAACCTGGCACAAGCTTTTCTTAAAAAATCCCCGGCTAACACTGTATTGAAAGATCAGCTTGCAAATTCATTTGGCGACTTATCCTGGTATGCATTGTTTACAAAGGAACCTAATACAGCGATATGGGCAGCTAAAAATGCGGGAGTTTTTGGAAAGCAATATGATTGGGTAAACACTAACCTGGCTTTGGGTTATTTACTTAGCGGTGATTTTGATAAAGCGGAGCAGGTATATCGTGCTTATAAAGACAAATTTAAAGGGAACGGATTGGGGACATTTAAGGCAGACTTTTTAAATGACCTTAAATCAATATCAGATGCGGGGATCATAAACTTGAAAGACAAAAAGATGAGCGCCGAGATTATCCGGATAAAAACAATACTTGGCAAAAGCTATAACCGGCAATAAATACTATAACCTAAAATATCATAATTAATCATTCAAATTCATGGAAACTCAAAATGAAATTACACCTTCTGGTCAGCTTACTGCCGCCATTTTATTAATTCTGTTCTTAATTATCCCGTTATTTTTAATAGTGGGGTTATGGCCCGATAAAATTTCTGAAAATAACAATTCAACAACTTATTCTTTACGCTTATTTCATGTACAATTGAAGCAAACTGATGCTGCAAAACCAGAAACCGCAAAAAAAAACTGTACACACCCAAAAAACATCAACCGAACCTTCGTTGAAAGTTACCAGGCAAAAGGCTGATTCCGATACGGTAAAGCAAGTGCCGGAGGTGCTGCACGGCAATAAATCAGTGGCAGCATGCCGAACTGAAGATTTAAGACATTCTATCGACCTTAGCACACTATTACTTATACTAGTTGCATGTGGTGGCTTTTTAGGGAATATGGTTCATGTTGCAACTTCTTTTATCTCCTATATTGGCGCCGGTCAATTTAAAAAAAGCTGGTTATTATGGTATTTTGTAAAGCCGTTTACTGCTTCCGGACTGGCAATTGCTTTATATTTTGCTTTGAGGGCCGGGCTTTTAAACTCATCTTCGGGGGCCGCCAGTATCAACATATATGGAACAATGATTGCTGCCATACTAACAGGGCTGTTTACAGATAATGCAACCCTTAAACTTAAGGAGATCTTTGAAACCATTTTTAAAGCTAAAGATAACCGGCCCGACAAATTAACCTCGTAGCTTATTTATATACTGATTAAATATTTTTTACACAAAGCAACAAGCCCGAATTATGCTTAATAATTCGGGCTTGTTGCTTTCCTGCATTATCCGGCCTTTTAAAATCCCCTCTTCCTTGTTACCCCCAACTTCCGCACTTTCGGACTTTTCCGACTTTCGGACTCTTCCCAAACCTCATCCGCGCCGTATTGCCTTGCCATTTTGGCAATCCGTTCTTCCAGCGGTTCGGTAGTTAAACGTTCGCGGCCCAGGCTGTCAACCATAATTGGGAACGCGAAAGGCGTAGGGCGCTCAATGGTTTTTAAGATGATATTTTGTTTGATGATCCGCTGCAGGGCCATCCGCAACCTGAATTCTTCCAGCTGAAATGCCAGCGCTTCGTTATAGGCTTGCCTTACCAGCAGGTTATCCGGCTCGTACTCGCTGAAAACATCAAACAGTAATGAGGTTGAAGCCTGCAAATGTTTGTTTTTTACCTGCTGGCCCGGATAACCGGTAAACACCAGTCCGCCGATATGTGCAATATCCCTGAACCTTCTCCTGGCCATTTCATTGGCATTTAAACTGTGCTGAATATCATCCAGCAGGTTCTCAATCGAAAAAAATGAAGCATCTTCCAAAGCCAGCTCAATAGGGATCTCCTCGTCGGTTAACAGCTCAAACCCATAATCATTCATGGCGATAGAAAAGCTGGCGGGTTTTATTTTGCTGATGCGATAAGCCAGCAGGGATGCCATGCCTTCATGCACCAATCGCCCCTCAAAAGGATAAAATAAAAGGTGATGACCCTCACGGGATTTAAACGATTCTATCAAAAACTCATGGCTTTGCGGCAGGTGCGATAGCTGTGCCTGCAGATCGAACAAAGGCTTTAGCGCAATTACCTCTTCATCCTTTTCAATGCCATGGGCTACCTCATCAAGTTTGTCCCTGAATACTGCCGATAGTTGCGACGATAAAGGCATGCGTCCGCCATTCCAGCTGGGGATCATGCCCTTTTTCGCATTTGATTTTTTTACATAGGCCGACATCTCTTTTATCCGCACAAACTCCAAACTGCGCCCGGCAAACCAAAAAGTGTTCCCCGGTTTTAGCTTTGAAATAAAGGATTCTTCAATAGTACCCAAACTGCCCCCGCTGAGCCATTTAACCCGGATGCTTAATTCGCTGGTGATAGTTCCGATGCTGAGCCGGTGCCGCATGGCTACCCGGCGGTTGTTCACCTTAAACAGTCCGTTCTCAACCTCAACCTTCAAAAATTCATCGTACTGGGCAAGGGTTTTGCCGCCGCTGGTAATAAAATCTAAAAGCTCGTTAAACTCATTCCGGGTAAGGTCGGCAAAGGCGTAAGTGCTTTTTACCTCTTTAAACAACTCATCAGCGCGAAAGCCGTCAGATACCGCCAGTGTTACCATGTACTGGATTAGCACATCCATGGTGAGCAGCATTGGGTCACGGCTTTCAAAAATACCCGCCTTTATGCCTTGCTTTAATGCGGCTCCTTCCAGCAGCTCCAACGAGTGGGTAGGAACAAAATAAGCCCTCGAAACCTCACCCGGCGCATGCCCGCTCCGGCCGGCCCGCTGCATAAACCGGGCAACACCTTTGGGGCTGCCAACCTGCACAACCGTATCAACCGGGCGAAAATCAACGCCTAAGTCAAGGCTTGATGTGCATACTACCACCTTTAATGCTTCGGCATGCAGGGCCTGTTCAACCCAGTTGCGCAGCTCATTATCCAGCGAGCCGTGGTGCATGGCCATTATGCCGGCATACTCCGGATAATTATCCAAAATGGCATGATACCAGATCTCTGATTGTGAACGGGTATTGGTAAATATCAGCGTGGTTTTGCTCCTGGCAACTATCTCCATTACCTGCGGCAGCAGCTTTAAACCAATATGCCCCGCCCAGGAGTAGTTCTCAATATTATCAGGAATGATCGACTTTATCAGCAGCTTTTTATTAAGGTTGGCACGCACCATTTTAATCCTGTCGGGCGGAAAATCATTGCCTAAAAGCACCTCCGCAGCTTGCTCCAGGTTGCCTATAGTTGCGCTGATACCCCAGATTTTTAGATTTGAGATTTGAGACGTGAGATTTGAGATTTTTTCTTCACCCAAAACTTTCAACTTCGAAAGTCCCAACTCCACCTGTACGCCCCGTTTTGTTCCCAACAGCTCATGCCATTCATCAATTACTACTACCTGCAGATTGGGGAACAGTTTGGGGTATTCCTTTTGGGCAAGCATCAGGTGCAGGCTTTCGGGCGTGGTGAGCAAAACTTCGGGAAGCTTTCTTTTTAGGGAAGCCTTATCTGCGGCAGATGTATCGCCGGTGCGGGTCATTATGCGCCATGGCAGGCCAAGCTCATCGCATACTTCCTGCATGGCTTTTTTTATATCGTTGGTTAAGGCCCGCAGCGGGGTTATCCAAAGCATTAATAAGCCATTATTGGTTTGGGTGGTATAGGTATCGGGGTGTTTATTTATAAAATCGGCCAAAAAAGGCAGGAACAACGCAAATGTTTTACCGCTGCCGGTAGGCGCATTCAGCAAGCCGGAGAAGCCATCCAAATAAGCTGATTCCATTTCGCGCTGAAAAGCGAACTGTTCCCAGTTTTTTTTCTGGTACCAATCTCTTATAACTTGCTGCCCCTTTGTAATCATGCCAATAATATACAATGGAAATTGCAATAAGTTATATGCGGAGATAAAAATTAAATAAATAAAATCTCATAAAATCCGAAAGCAAAATGCAAAGCATAAATAAAATTGTCATTGCGAGCGCAGCGTGGCAACCGCACGCTGTACACAACCGCCAGTGCAAGTTCTACACCTTCCTGTTTGCTCTGTAAAATTCGCGATTGCTTCGTACCTCGCAAT
>JAQBOS010000203.1 GCA_028287925.1 Mucilaginibacter sp.
AAAGGTTACCTACCTTTTCGGCTATCTTAATTAATTCAGCTGCTTTTTTATTTCCTTCGTTTCTCCGTACAACCAGCAAGTGATCGTTTTTTAAGGTATAAAACCTATCAAACTGGTGAATTATACCTCCTTCAAGCAGGCATTTCAATGCATCATCAAAAACTTCATACTCCTGTTTGTTTTTAAGAAAAAGATAGATCTCTCCCCTTAATAAAGGATAATCAAACATGTCAAAATAAGCCAGGGTCTCTAATATATTTTCTTTAATCACTGACAAGTTTTTACTGATTAATGGGTATGAATAATTTTGCATTTACTTGTATATTGAAAGTAGTTTTATAATAATGACGGAGTAATTAACTGTTTGGTTGCCAATGTTATTAAATATTTATCCCGGTTTTATTGGTGCATAATTTATAACCGTGCCTTCATTCAAAAAAATAAAAAACGGGAAGAAAAATGTATAGAAAATGATCCCTTTATCAACATCCAAAAAATTCTCGGAAAGTGAAACTGCTGTAATGATTGCCATAAACGCCATAAACAACAGGTCTTTTTGTTGAAGGGCGATCCTGAATCCAAAAACTAAAGTGGCTATATAAACAAGAAGCCCTGCAATTCCTGATTTTAACAGGAAGCTCAAATATTGATTATGCGCATTAAGATTGTTTAAAAACGAGTTATATAATTTGTTATTGAAAAAGCTCTCATGTAACAAACCAACTTCCGAACCGGTTCCATAACCAGTTAACGGTTTTTTCGCTATCAACTTAACAACAACATTCCACCTGGTAAGGCGGGAATCTAAAACTTCATTAGCCTTTGCCGGCGACAGATCAGTTGTTAGCTCGGTAATATACCGTTCCCTGAAGGTGCCTGACAATGAAACACAGGCAATTAGGAAAACAGATAGTGATGCAGTAACCAAAATGAATTTACGGCGCCTTGCGCCCTGCAATAAAAAATAAGGGATTGCAATATTTACAATAAAAAGCAACGTAATACAAACTGATTTTGAGCTAAGCTGGATAAGCCCGGCTGTAAGTATCACACAGCATGCTAAATAAAAAATCTTATTATAAAACATCTTCTCCTTTATTAAAACCGATAAAAGGTAAACCAGCGATAATGCCACCTGCATAGCAAAAAATGTGGCATGCATATTAATCGGCTCTGAAAAATTATGATTGGCAAAAAAACTGGAAAATAGCAGTGAAACAGGCAGATGAAAATGCCTGATGGTAATAAGTGCGTCAATATACAGGTAAACAATAGTAAGCGTACAAACCAGGGCAAATGATAATAATAGCTTTGACCTGTATTTTTTTATATCGAGCGGATTAAGGCAAAATAATATGGGGATCAGGAAAATGATACTCCGCCGGCCTAATTCGTTAAAAGCCTGGTTGGTATTGGTTGTGTAAATAATACAAATCAGCGTTACAAAAAATACGGATTGTAAAGCCAGCGTTCGTAAAGTGAAGATTGGTTTAACTGTTTTTTTATTGAGATGGATCAGGGTATGTATGGCAAAGCTTATTAAAATAAGGTGACTATAAAACATGTCAAACGGCAATGATGCCATTAACAGCATTAGGTGATAATAACTTATTTTATTGGTAAGGCTATCCTCAATCCTAAACAATTCGTTCATAGTTTGAATTATTATGGCATTCTATAATAAACTGCTCATACTGGTCAATTATCTTTTCCCAGTTAAACTGGTATTTAATTTTGTGTACATTATTGCTAACCATTGTTTTTTCGGTTTCCTTTCTTTGAACCGTTTCAACAATATTCCGCACCTCCTTCGCATTTGAAAAATAAAAAGCATCTGAATGCAACACCGATTTATTGAAAGGATTATTATGTGCAGCGATCAAAGCTTC
Source organism: Mucilaginibacter sp. (assembly GCA_028287925.1). Taxonomy (GTDB): domain Bacteria; phylum Bacteroidota; class Bacteroidia; order Sphingobacteriales; family Sphingobacteriaceae; genus Mucilaginibacter. The sequence goes on from JAQBOS010000203.1 coordinate 1,890, forward strand.
ACTGGCCATTGCCTCTAATAAAGATGGGTTGGTGCCGCCAACGCTATGCCCGTGAAAATACAGGTACGAGTTGTTTTGCAATGCGCGTACTTTGCCGGTATCAAAAATTGACCCTTTAAATTCAATGCGCTCATCGTTTTTAAATTTATGGGTGATGAATTTGCCAAACCGGTTGCTGGTATCGCCCAAAACTTTGAATTTACGGTGCGAGCTGCTGTTATTAAAACCTTCCAGTATGGTTTCAATGTTGTTTTCGGGCTCCATGCGGGCCATCAGCAAAAAGTAATCTTCCTTCAGGGCTTCCCCATTGTCCACTTGTTCACGCTCCGCTTCCGAAAACAGATCAGCCCCATAAGGAATATATTTGCTGTTGATGTTGTATTTTTCGCCCAGGTATGATTTGATAACCAGTGAATCGGAGATATAGAACTGGCTATATTTTACAGCAAGCTTTTCGGCATATTTTAGAAACTGCTGTACCCTTGGGGAGTACTTCGACCGTTTCCACTCCAGCCCGTCCATATTCGTAATAATGGTGCTTTTTGCCGGATACAGCTTACCCCAAACCGAGCTGCTGGTATAGCCCATTATTAAAATAGCATCAAATTTTCTTTTGCGGGCGTCAAGCAGGCAGTTTAAATCATAAACAAATTGCCCGGCGGTACCTATCAAGTATTCAGGGTCATAACAATGCCTGATCTCCACCCCGTTCCAATTATCCGCTTTATAGGGGTGATTATGCGAATTGTAAACCGTAACCGAATGCCCCCTTTTTACCAGGCCTTCCGAAACATATTCTGAGATATGCTCAAATCCCCCGTAATAATTCGGAATTCCCCTGGTGCCTAATATTGCTATTCTTAATTTCATGCTATAGCTGCTAATTGATATGCTTTTAATGTTTGTATTGCGGCCTGTTTCCAGGTGTAATTCTTCAATATTCTGTCCAGTAAGTTCTGGTTGAATGGCGCTGTACTTGCTTCCTCAACTGCCGCCAGTAAACTTTCAGGCTTTGACGGATCACAGTAAACGGCATCATCGCCAAAATAATCCCTTGTATCACCTTTATCAGTTATTACTATGTTACAGTGCATAACGGTTGCCTCGATAGAACTTAAACCTGTAGTTTCAAACCAACTGGGCAAAATGTGCACTTTGGCGCGCTGGTAATATTCCAGTAATTCCTGCTGCGGGATCCTGTCGAGGAAGGTAATGTTGGCTGCTGCGATGCTGCGGCACTGTTGGT
>JAQBOS010000263.1 GCA_028287925.1 Mucilaginibacter sp.
TTTGCGAAGCGGTTTAAATTCTTCATCTTGTTTAATTTTAGTTTCAAAAATACGTAAAAGAAGTAGCTCAATAATGTATTCAACCCTTTGAACAGGAGTGCCTGCTGGTCGTAACTTATTATGAAGCTTTTTTAATGCGTTATTGGTTTTATTATCTGCGTAATGTACTGTTGAACGTCCCATATATAATGGGGCTAATTTAATAATATAAAACCATCACGATACATTAATGTGTACCTTTTCCATGCTTCTCAACCTGGTGCTAGGTTGCTGTAGCCTAAAAAGGAAGCGTACTAGTGCCCTGTGTTTAGGTAGCCCGCGCGCTATCAGCGTTATAATTAATTACCCCCCTGCTACCGCAAGCGTTTTTCCGCTGCCGCATAGCGTCCTCGCTTGTAGCCCGCGTTTAGGTAGCCACACTGCTATTATGTGTTGCACTTTCGGGGGAAATATGGGATTTTGCAGCCCTAATACTTATCTGCGCGTTGCTTATCAGCGGGCCACAAGCGAGGACGCTATGCGGCAGTGAGGAGACAGGAGGTTGCGGAGACAGGATATTAGTGGAACATGTTTATTATCAGCCCCTTACATCTATTTAAGTATTCGAAAATAGTTAATATACTGATAATCAGCATATTTCAAAGCGTTCCGGGTGTTCCGCGTGTAAAAATGGAACGCTTTTCCAGGCCTGCGGATCATAAAGAGCATCTACATCGGTTAATTAAGCATTAAAACCATCAATTTTAAGCAATTCAAAAGTGGAACACGCTGATTATGAATAGATTGCAAGCGTTAAAAATACAATTCATTGATAATCAGCATGTTTCAAAGCGTTCCACCCGTTCCGTGTGGAAAAATGGAACGCTTGTCCGGCATCAACAAAAGCATAATAAAGCTTAGCGGGTCATGTACTGCAAGTTCTCCTTATTGATGTCCCCGCAACCCTGCGATGTACGATGTTGGAAGGAAAACTGCATGGCGAATACTTAGCATGCGGCGCAGGGTCCCTTTCAGGAGACCCTGCGAAGACGATAGACTTGCCGGCAGGTATTCCCTTTAAAGGGCCTGCATCACTATCAGGCTGCTAAATGTGTGGAAGGAATTCCCCGAAAATTATTTAATTATTTGATAATCAATACGTTAATTAGTTATAAAAACAGAAGTAATTGATAATGAGCATGTTTCACTGCGTTCCACGTGCTCCGTGTGCAAAAATGGAACGCTTGCTGCTGCTGCCGTAATACTTAACTACAACTTCAACTCCCCCCAACCCTTCCTGTATTCCCGTTTAATATACTGGTTAGCGGCGTCAAAATTGGTGATCTTCATGTTCTCGCCATCCCATTTAAGACTGGTATAGCGGCCGCTGAATTTGTAGCCTTCCATATTGCCATAAACCGGATCGGTACGTTTTATTTTTTCGCGGAGGTTAAAAGTGCGCAGCAGCAGGTTGCCCATCAGCACCGTTTCGGTAAGCGGCCCCGCATACCCCACAAACGGCGAGTCGACCTCCATTTTGCCATAGCCGGCAATACTGGCATCAACCCATTGCCACCAATGGCCATCCATGCCGCCCTGGATCCGCGGATACTTTTCGGGCACATGCACATCCTTGTTCAGCGCCAGCGGCAACAACCGCGGGTGACTGCCGCCCCATCCGCAGCTAGCCTTGCCCTTGGTGCCAATAAACAGCGTACAACCTTCAAAATCATTTTCAGACGAGATATCGCCCAGCGCTGCGTTCATATTTACATCCGGGTCCAATTCAGCAAGGCGTTCGGGAGTTATGCCGCCATCCATCCAGTAAAGGTCAAGCGGTTTGCCATTCTTTTGGGTAAAATTAAACTTAATAGAGCTTGATACCGGGCCGCTTTCGGGGTAAATGCCTTCCTTAAAAATTCCCTGGTACACGGTGCTTGCGCTGCCCGATACCTCGGTAGGGTAACCCAGCCCCAGCAATTTGAATGGCGGCCCCATAATGTGGCAACCCATATCGCCCAGTGCGCCGGTGCCAAACTCCCACCAGCCGCGCCAGTTAAAAGGCACCAGGTTATCAATATAATTAGTTTCCCTGGCCGTGCCCAGCCACAGATCCCACTTCAGCTCCTTTGGCACCGGCGGACTCGTCTTAGGCCACGGGATGCCCTGCGGCCAAACGGGGCGGTCGGTCCAGCAATATACTTTCTCAATATCGCCAATCAGGCCGGCCTCAAACCATTCGCGCAGGGTTCGCATGCCGTCGCAGCTGGCGCCCTGGTCGCCCATTTGGGTTACCACCTGGTATTTTTTGCTGGCTTCGGTTAAGATCCGGGCCTCGTAAATATCATGGGTAAGCGGTTTCTGCAGGTATAAATGTTTCTTCAGCTGCATGGCGCTCAGCCCCACCAGCGCATGGTTATGATCGGGGATGGCAACCGTAACGGCGTCAAAGTTTTTGCTCTCTTTCTCAAACATTTCGCGCCAGTCGTGGTAAAACTTTGCTTTCGGAAACTCCTTGCGGCGGGGTGCGGCCATGCGGTCGTCCACATCGCACAAAAAAGCCATTTCGGCATTCTTCTTAGGCGCGGTAGCAAAATGGTGAATATCGTTTTCGGCCTCGCCGCCGCAGCCAACGGCCGCAATGTACAGCTTATCGCTTGGCGCGGTATAGCCCCTGCCGCCCAGCACATAGCGGGGCACAATATAAAACCCGGCGGTAGCAATGGCCGCTTTTTTAATAAAGTCGCCGCGGGTTATGCCGCTTTTAGCTGCGGTTTTTTTGTTTTCTTCCATGGCTGTTTATTTTTTTAGCGGTTTAACAGAAACTTCCTTAAAGAAAACTATATCGTCATTCCCATGGTTTTGCAGCCCGATATACCCTTCGTTAGGGCGCAAGCCGCGATAGGGCTCAAAATCAAATTTACGTGCCGGGGTTGGGGCGCCTTCGGTATAGTCGGTAACCTTTTGGCCGTTCACCGTAACAATAGTGCGCGGGCCATCAAGCGTAATATCCATCGTGTTCCATTCCGGGCCAGGCTTGCCGGGCTTAGCCAAAGGTTTTGTCAGCGAATATAAAGTGCCGGTTACATGGTAATCATCCTCCTTTGAGGTTTCCGGGTGATTATCTATCTGTACCTCGTAGCCATAAAACACAGGCATCCACTCCTCGCGTGGTTCCAGCGGAATGCGGATAAACACCCCCGAATTGCTGTTAAACTTTTGCATTTTATAAACAACCCGGATAGTGCAATTGCTGAATTTTTCTTTGGTCCAGTATAGTAAACCCATGCCGCCATGGCTGCCGGTTAAGCCGCCCTTAACATACCTGCTGCCCTTGCCCACCTGTTTCCAGCCGTTAAGGTCTTTGCCATTAAAAAGCTGTCGCCAGCCATCGTTATTCTGCGCGTTTGCATTGGTAAATGCTAATAAAAATAACAGGGAAAAGCCTGCAAATAAGCTTTTAGCAAATGGTTTTTTGATACTTGTCATAGTTAGGATAGTAAATGGTTTATAATTGGAGAATCTAATGTAGATAGATTTTTTTGATCAAACAACTGTAAAGGCGTATCGCATACGCCCTGTTACACATACCCTATTACAATTGTTACAAACGCGGGGTGTATAACAATTGGGCGTATGCGATACGCCCCTACACCAGGCAATTTTGATGATAAATTAATATTCCGGGCGTTACCCCGGCGATAGAACCGGGGCCCGCGCTATCCGCTCATACGCCTGCTGGCCTTAGGCGCAAAGGCCGGTATCCGCTGCTATCGCTAACGCAAATTTATCCATCGAAGCAGCAGGGCGATGCCCTGCGCTAAGGTATCAGGTCCTTTCAGGACCAGCAAAAAACCGAAAACCCAAGCCCTGAAGGGGCTATATACACCAGCGCAGGGCATCGCCCTGCGAAATGGAGGAATATTCGGGTGTGTAAACTCATCACCATTCATTAAAAATTATCCACCCCTTGCCATTATATTTGTAATGCAAATGGAAAACGCCCCCGCTCAAAATCACCGTAAGATCATCCATATTGATATGGACGCATTTTACGCATCCGTTGAGCAGCGCGACAATCCCGAATACCGGGGCAAGCCCCTGGTTGTAGGCGGCTCGCCCGAAGGCAGGGGCGGCGTGGTGGCTACAGCCAGCTACGAGGCCCGTAAGTTTGGCATCCGCTCGGCTATGTCATCAAAACAAGCGCTGCAGCTTTGTCCGCATGCCTTGTTTGTAAGGCCCAGGTTTGCCGCCTATAAAGAAGTTTCGCAACAGATCCGGGAGATCTTCAGCCGCTATACCGATCTGATCGAACCCCTTTCGCTGGATGAAGCGTATCTTGATGTAACCAGCGATAAGCTGAACATCGGCTCGGCCATTGAGATAGCGCAGCAAATAAAACAAGCCATAAAAGATGAGTTGCAGCTCACCGCATCAGCCGGGGTATCCATCAATAAATTCGTGGCCAAAATAGCATCGGATATTAATAAGCCCGATGGGTTGAAGTTTATAGGCCCATCGGCCATCGAAAGCTTTATGGAAAAGCTGCCCGTCGAAAAGTTTTTTGGCGTAGGCAAGGTAACTGCTCAAAAAATGAAGAACATGGGCCTGCACACCGGTGATGACCTTAAAAAACTTACCGAGGCCGACCTTTCCAAACACTTTGGCAAAGTCGGCAGGTTTTATTTTAATATAGTGCGCGGTATTGATAACCGCGAGGTACAGCCCCATCGCGAAACAAAATCATTAGCCGCCGAAGATACTTTTGCTTATGACCTTACCACCATTGAAGAAATGGAAGCCGAGCTTGATAAAATTGCCGTCACCGTATGCAACCGCCTGCAGCATTACCAGCTAAAAGGCCGCACCGTTACCCTCAAAATAAAATACCACGATTTTAAACAGATCACCCGCAACCAATCATTCACAGCCGGCTTAAATGACCTCGAGACCATATGTGCAACAGCAAAAAAACTACTTGCCGCAACTGAGCCGGAGGATAAACGGATCAGGCTGCTGGGGATCTCCCTTTCCAATTTTGGAGAGGTTACCGTGAAGCAGAAAGAAGAAAAACCCACCGATCAGCTCAGGTTGTTCCCTTTTTAAATTAAATCGTTTACAGGCATCTTTACTTCTCTGCAATAACCACCCTGAATTTGTTTTTATAAACCACGTGTCCGTTGCTTTGAATATAGGGTTGCATTGATTGCAAAACCACATCCTGCACCTTTTGCAGTCCACTGTTCTCAATGGCACGGGCAGCTGGCCCGGACGAACACAGTCCTTTCAATGCCGTGTCGGTATCCGGGTAATCCCAAACCGTATCAACATCTTTCTGGTTAACTATTTTAAACCCGCCCTCTCCCAATATTTTTTCGAGTAAATGGTTTTCGGTAAGGGCAAATGGCCCGGGAGCGCCGGGTGGCGGCGGTGGCAGCAGGCTGCCTATAGCCGCCAGGTTGCTTGCCGCTTCGCAGTCTTCCTTATTTCCCCAAATCATTACAACTATTTTACCGCCAGGCTTTAGCACACGGCGGGCTTCGGCAAATGCGTTGCCGGTGCTGGCCGCGTATTGAAACGAGTTAAAGCCGCAAACCACATCAAAGGTATTGTCAGCAAAGGGGAGCTCTTCCATTTCGCCGGCACTGAAATTTGCGGTAGTATTACGTTGCCGGGCCTGCTCAATAAGGGCCTCGCTGGCATCTATGCCGGTTACATAAGCCCCTGTGGCGCTTGCAATGCTGCTGAAAAGGCCCGATCCACAGCCAACATCAAGCAGCTTGTCTGCCGGGTTAAGGTTTAATGAATTTAGTGCATAAGCATAACCCGCATTGCCGGTTTGCTCTTGTATAGTGGCCCAATTTTTTGGCTGTTTCCCCCAAAGCGGCCCTTGTATAGCGGCTGATCCCATAAGCGTTTAGATTTGAGGCAAGTTAGGGATTAATTTGGAATTGCATTAATCCCGATTGATGGAAAATCATTCCCGGCTAATCTCTAATCTCCGGCCTCTAATCACTGCCCTCTGTCAATCCAAAACCACTTTCTATCTTTCGGACATCCGGACTTTCTGTCTTTCGGACTTCTCCCCCTCTGTCAACCCAAAACCACTTTCTATCTTTCCGACTTCCAGACTTTCTGTCTTTCGGACTATAAACCTATCTTTGCCAAACTATGTCTGATAAAAAAGTTAGAGTAAGGTTTGCACCAAGTCCTACAGGTGGTTTACACCTGGGCGGTGTACGTACGGTGTTGTTTAATTACCTTTTCGCCAAAAAAAACGGTGGTGATTTTGTTTTAAGGATAGAAGATACCGATCAAAGCCGCTATGTGGAAGGCGCAGAACAATATATTTTAGATTGCCTGGAATGGTGCGGGTTAACCCCGGATGAAAGCCCTGTAGCCGGTGGCCCGTTTGCGCCTTACCGTCAAAGCGAACGCAAATCGCTTTATAGAGAATATGCCGAAAAGCTGGTAAGGGAAGGGCACGCTTATTATGCCTTTGATACCACAGAAGAGCTGGAACAAAACCGAAAAGAGATCCCTAACTTTCAATACGGGCAAGCCTATCGCAATAGTTTACGCAACTCATTATCACTAAAAGAGCATGAGGTTGACCTGTTGCTTGATGCCCATACGCCGCATGTTATCCGCATAAAAATGCCTGCCGATGAAAGGGTGAGCTTTAATGATATGATCCGCGGCCATGTAAGTTTTGAAACCAACCAGGTTGATGACAAGGTTTTACTAAAAGCTGATGGAATGCCCACGTATCATTTAGCTGTAGTTGTTGATGATTATCTGATGAAAATTACCCACGCTTTTCGCGGTGAGGAATGGCTGCCATCTGCACCCGTGCATTTATTGCTATGGGAGTATTTGGGCTGGAAAGCTGAGATGCCGCAATGGGCGCACTTACCCCTGATATTGAAACCCGATGGCCATGGCAAGCTAAGCAAACGCGATGGTGCGCGCCTGGGTTTCCCGGTTTATGCCATGAACTGGTTTGATGCTAAAACAGGCGAGCTTACTCCCGGTTTCCGCGAGCTGGGCTTTTTGCCCGAAGCATTTTTAAACCTGCTGGCTACTTTAGGCTGGAACGATGGTACCGACCAGGAGATCTTTTCGCTGGATGAGCTGGTTGAAAAATTCTCATTAGATCGCGTTAGCAAAGCGGGTGCAAAGTTCGATTTTGAAAAAGCCAAATGGTTCAATGCGGAGTGGATTAAGAAGTCGGAAGCCGGGAGTCTGAAGTCTGAAGTCAAAAGGATTTTGGGGGATAAGGGTGTTATTGTTACTAATGATGATTACTTGTTACAGGTTATTGATAAGGTAAAAGATCGTTGTGTTTTACTGCCTGATTTTTATCACCAGTCTGCCTACTTTTTTGAGCAGCCAAAGGAATATGATGTTAACTCCGTTAAAGCAAAATGGACGGATGCTAAAACAGAATTTTTCAATGCTTTTATCAACACAATAAAAACTACGGAAACATTTGAGCCCGTTGAGCTGGAAGCGGCATTTAAGGCGCTTGCCGAAGAAAAAGCTATTAAGGCGGGCGAGCTGATGCTGCCATTCCGGATTATGCTGGTTGGCGGCAAATTTGGCCCGCATGTGTTTGATATTGCCGTGTTGTTGGGTAAAGATGAAACGATTAGACGGATTGAGAAGGCATTGGTAGTGTTTGGTAGTTAATACCGGGCCATTGTTGAGTTGCCGGGTGTAAATAAGCCAGGAGCTAGAGGCTGTATCAAAAGCCTTAAAATAATATTTGGTCCCTGTGGTCTCCGTGCCTTCTCTGTATCTCTGCGGTAAAAAATTAACCGCAAACTAAGCAAAGAAGACACAGAGCAGCACGGAGTTTTTTATTGCCCTCAATTGCAAAAGCACTAAACTGAAGCCCCTTTCGGAAATTACAAGCTTCCCCGATTTTCAGACTACAAAAATTACCCTTACCTTCACATTAAAACCACTATCCACATGTCTCGCCGATTAGATAAATACGAAAAGCTGCCTGTGTACCAAAAGGCGCAGGAATTATTTGACCTTGCGGAAGTAATTGCCGATGCCCTTAAGGAAGATGAGATGAAGGAACATTTGGCAGCGCAGATGTTTAGTAATGCAGCATTGATCCAGGCCAAAATAGCAGGCGCCGAAGGTGGTGGATTATATACCTTACGGATGCAAAATGCCGTATTGATAAAACTGGCAACGCAGGATATGTTTAATGCCGTGTCATTCGCATCAATGGTGGAGATCAATGAGGAAGATTATGTAGACCTGATGCGTGACAAAATTGATGAGTTCAGGCTGGTTTTTAATGAGTGGGTACGGGGTTTTGATAAAACCTATGATATTCCCGATAACTGGGCTATCCGCTTTGATACCAGCACTCCCGAACAGGAAAAACTGGAAGAGCTGATGTTTGACGAAGACCGGTTTTTTGATGAGTTTGATGATGATGAGGGAGAAGAAAATACAGAGGAAGAGTAGCCGGTACTTTTTAACGCGCCCCCAATATGTAACCGGCCTTACTATCAACAATTCAATCACTAATGCCGAATGACATAATGACTAATGACCAATGCCTAAAACCCCCCGCTCGATCCTCCACCGCCAAAATCACCGCCGCCAAATTTTACGCCTTCATCTGTTGGGGCTGCCGGTGCGTGTGAAAATGTTTCGGCAACTATCAGCGATTCAACTTTAAGGTGATCCATCAGGTTCACCTCATCCGGTTCAGTATAGGTGAAGCCGTGCTTGGGTGTTTTTAGGTATTTCACTACCGCATAAACTACTGTAAGTATTACAGTCCCGGCAATGGTAAGGGCAACATCAACAGGTAGTACATGATAGTAGGTGCGAAAGGTTAACGCTGCGGCAGTTATCAGCAGCAGGCCAACCCGCAGCAGTATCACATCTTTACGTTTTATGCCAAAGCCTATGTAAGCAAAGGGCATTAATATGGTCCAGATCCAAAAGATCGCGCCAAAAGGAACCGGGCCGGTTTTACCCATCATTTCGCTGCTTAGCGTTTGGATGATATAATAATTACCGGATGCATATAAAGCCGTAAGGCTTACAGCTTTAGCCACAATAAGACAGTTGTCATAATTAATAAATTCTTTGCGGCTACTATAAACAGACGCTACCCAATATACCCCGCCCGAAACCAGCATCATAATAAAGGGCGCCGTTGATAAACCGGCCGGCACTATTTTTATCCAGGCAAAAAATATAAAAGCTAAAAACGCAACGCAGCATGTGGTAGCCGCAAGCATATCGGCAAAGCGGATACTTAACCAAAGCGTTAGTAAAAAGATCAGTCCTGATAATGAGAGGTAATGTGTGCCATAATTATTGTTTGATAACAGTACAGCAAAGCCAGTGGTAAAAAAACATCCGCATATAAACAAAAGCGCATCATCAACGCCCGACCTGTAATGATGGCTGGCATTAATCATTATCTCTAACCCGGCATAAGCTAAAGCGCCCAGGAAAAAGAGCCAGAAAGCGCTTTCGACCAGCCCCCTGCTACTTGCCGCCATTAGTGTTAACAAGCCATCGCCAAATGACATAATAACGCAGGTGAGTATAAACAGGCCAATGCGCACAAACAAATTAGGGGTGTAAAAACTAACCGGGTACTTTTGTGCAATGCCATTAAACTCTGCATCGCTGACGTTGCCTTGTTGCACATCCTTTTTAACCTCATCCTGCAGACGCAGGTTAGCCAGCCAGGTTTTATTATATGCTATCATGCTGCTTTAAGTTTTTTATTAAGGTTGATTAGCAGAAATATAAAGCCAATGCCCGACCCAATGAAGTAAAATGCAATAAGCTCAATCATAACGCCATCATTAATGGAGAGCAGAAACCGTATTACCAGGCTGCTCAAAGCAATATAGCTATACAATATCACCAGCAATAAAAAGTAAAACGATTTGTTTTTAAAAGCGTCATGATACATTAAAAAAGATAAGGTTAAGATGCCCAGCATCCAGGCAGCAGCTATCGCAGAATCATAATAATGAAAGTACCCGGCTAACAGGGCAATGTAAGCAACATGGATCCCATAATGCAGGTAGCTGAACTTAAAATGCTTTTTATAATTAAAGCGCTGTGCGGCATAACCGCCGGCAATTAACAGGATCCCTAAAAGCAGGTAGGTATAAATAATGGTTTCGCTGTTAAAATCACTGTTGAGCAATAACTGTTTTGGGGTAACAGATACGCCCATCCAAAGGGCAAGGTTAGCAATAGCCATGCTTAGGATACCCAGGTGATCAAAGTAGTAGGCAATAAAAAACAATGCAAGCATAGGTATTAGGGTGGCCATGCCATAGTTTGTGCCAAATACTTTGTACTCAAATTGCAGGTAGCCCACAAAAATTAACAAGCTTGTACTGGCCAAAAGCAAAATATAATCGAAAAATGAATTGGGCGATAGCACCCTGTTTTTACTAAAAGGCAATTTATTTTTAAAGCAATAATAAAAGCAGCCCAGGCAGATGGCTGCTATCAGCATCAAAACAAACTCGTGCCCAATGGTGTCAATGTTTTCGTAGATCAGCAGGCCTAAACCACCGGTAAGCAGCAGCACACCAACATAAAGCAGGGTTTTTATTTCCCAGTGAACAGAAAACAGTAATGGTTTTTCTTCCTTCAGCCTGGTCTTGGCAAGCGATTCATCACTTACCAGGCCTTCTGCATGGAGGTTGCTATACAAATTATTATTCATCCGGGTTTAAGCAGGTTGATTAATCAAGTATAGGAAAGTTTATCGGGATTTGTGCAAATGCGGAAAAGATAACCCGCGTTTACCAGTGAACTAATAACACTAATGAGCCAATGACCAATTACACTAAAACTTCAAATTTTCCTTTAGCCATTGCTGTACCTGCTCCTGTTTGGTAATATCTTCAGGTAGCTTATCGTGGATGAGTTTTTCCATTTTGTTGCCGGTGTTGGCAAAGCGGTAATCCCAAAATATCATCAGCTTATTTATCAGGTAAACAACTTCATTACCCTCTTCCTTATTAAAAAGCGTGTCATCCGGCTTGCCATTAACACGCGGATCGTTCTGTACGTAGACAGTCCATTTATAATCGGAATAATGTAAGTTTCTTCTTGAGAACAAGATCATGAGTACGGTGATTTCTATAAAGATACTTATAATATGTTGTAAAGGAGTAATAAGTTGATTAAGTTAGATTAGGTTGATTGGGTTGAATTACCTGTTTTGAGACAATATTAATAACCGATTACCCTTACAACCACTACAACTTATTACAACCCTTACAACTTCAATTAAACAGATTTTCTACAGGATATTATCAAGCTTTCTACAGAATAAGTTTTTATAATTGATTAAAACAAAAAATTATGAAAAGCAGAGTATTAATTGGAGGAGCGCTTATCGCATTGACATGTGGAAGCCTCAAAGCGCAGGATCTAAAAACATCAGCGGTGCCTGCTGTTGTGAAAGAGGCATTGGCAAAAAAGTATCCTGAAGCCACAAAAGTTAGCTGGGAGAAAGAAAAAGGAAATTATGAGGCCAATTGGGGCGGAAAGTCCGGCGAGGACAATTCGGTTCAATTTACACCAACTGGTACATTTATTGAAATTGTTAAAGCCATCCCCATAGCTGATTTGCCTAAAAATGTTGCCCCTTATATTAGTGCGCACTACAAAGGTGCAAAAATAAAAGAGGCAGGTAAGGTAACCGACGCTGCCGGTAAAACCATGTACGAAGCCGAAATAAAGGGTAAAGACCTTATTTTTGATGAGAACGGGAATTTTATTAAAAAGGATTAAGAATAATATTAAAAGTATTCAAAAGATGTCATGCTGAACTTGTTTCAGCACCCCATATGCTAAGTGACCAACATAAAGGCGACCTGTCTTATGAGGTGCCGAAATAAATTCGGCATGACATTTTTATGGTTTTAATGTGAATACACCATAGTTGTTCGGAAGATTACAAAAGGCCCCATTTGTCATTCTGAACGCAGTGAAGAATCTTATAAAGCAGATAAGTCGCCGCTATACTTATCCGCGTTTATGTCGTGCGTAGAGGATTCTTCGCTCCCGCTCAGAATGACAAAGGGAAGATTTACAATCTTCCGAACGGCTATGGTGAATACACTAACTACCAACCCTTTACCTCTTTTATATAAGCCGTCAGTTCATCAGCGATCAGTTTGTGCTCATCCAAATCGGGATGCCCGCCGCAACCGTTGTGGTATTGCCTGGAGAAAAAGTATTTATGTACCTTTTTATCGCCATTGGCATTCATATAAGCTGTAATACCTGTTAAGTATCGCTTTAATACCGGCAATAGTGTATTATCAGCCATGGGGCTGGTTAAACAAATAATATCGGCTTGGGGATAATGTTGCCGCATGGATGTGATAAGCTTAACATAGGTGCCGCAAAACAGCGTTGAATCCTGCGGGCCGTCATTTTGCCCTATGCAAATGGTAACCACATCCGGTTGGTAGTTTTTAAAGCCCCAGCTAATAGAATCGGCTGCCAGGAAAACTTTATCGTAGATCTGCGGCAGCACCACTTTCATATTGCAGCAGCTGTGCAGCAGGCCAACACCGGCCAGGGCGCTAAGCTGCCAGCCGGCATTTAAATTGCGCGAGGTGCGTGCGCCATAGCTCATATAAGCGTTATGCTGGTCATACCATTGCCCTTTATCACATGCAATTATTGATTGGTCCATCCCTGTGCCGCTGGTAATAGAATCGCCGAAATATTCAATTTTACGTTTGGGTTGAGCCGGCAGGGGCAAAAGCTGTTCACACCTAAGGCCGATAAAATCAATATAGCCGATATTTGATTCGGTATCCTTGCAGATGAGGATAGTATGTTCCGTATCTGATAACCCGCCGGGTACTTTTATTATATTTTCTTTTCCGGTTGTTTGAATGCGATAAGGTTTATCGTTATCAATAACTATCTCCAGGTAGTTAAGATTATGACCGCCGGAGTTTTCATCGTTCAAAATAATTTCGCAATCCGGGCCTTTGAATTTTGCTTTTATATAAACACCGGGCGCCCAGATGCGGGGTCTTAACTTGTCTGAAAAGTCTACCCGGCCAACGTAACGGATCTTACTGTCATCAGCCTTAAAAAACTTTAGTCCGTTGTTTTTATGGGATGCAAAAGACAAAGATGTATTTGTAAGGATAATAAGGAACAGGCAGATAAGACGTTTCGTCATGGTTTAAAGTTATGAAGTAAAAGGCTAATTTAAGCAATCCGGCTGCCTTCAGGGTAATACTATTATATCAATTAATTAAGCCCAATAAAAAAGGTGACCTGCAATAACAGATCACCTTTTAATAATTTATAAAGCTATTTTAGTTTTATTCCGGCTGCTGCTCTTCCGATGGCAGGCCTACAATTTTATAGGTTTTGTTGCCATTGGCATCCGTTAGTTCCTGGTAGTAAACGCCATCAGGAGAAACATACAGTTTTTCGCCGTTAACCTTTATCTTCCTGCAATCAGCAGGCAGCTGGCCAACTATGTCGCCCATTTGCGGGCCTTGTGACTGATCATCCTGTACATTTGAATTGGTGTTCAGCTCGCCATCTTTACCGGCAACCTGGTAAACAACCGTGCCATCATCTTTAGTAACCGCCTGGTAGTATACACCATTCATTTCATAATACTGCTGACCGTTTATCACAATTGACTGTGCTTTTTCAGGCAGCTCTTTTACTTCGGCGCCAACCGGTGGTTCAACAACGGTATATTGACTGTTATCATATTGATAGAACAACCCGTCGCTGTAGTAATATTGGAAATCGCCATAGTAAAAAGGATAGTAGCCATAAGGCAGTATGCCAATTGAAAACCCAAGGCGTGGTGAATAGTATGAACTATAGTACCCGCGGTTATAATGGTAATAATTATGGGTTCCCCAATAACCGCCGCGGCCGTTGGTAATTTGTGGAGAGCTCCGATAGTTGCCGGTAGCCGGCCTGTGATTAGCATCATAAGTACGCGGGGCATAACCATAGTTCCCTCTTGCACTGGTAGCAGGACGCGGACTAAAGCCATAATTGTTGCGCTGAGCCACACCTACACGTGGTGCGTTGCTGCGCTGAGAAAAAGTAGGGCGTGCGCCTTGTTGCCCGGCTGATACTGAAGGCCTTGAAACACCAACACTACCGCTTGAGCGGGGTTGGCTAACAGCAGGGCTGCTTGGAGCTGACCTGGCAGGAGCAGGACTACTGGAGCTGGTGCTGCCACCGCCCCCTCCTCCGCCACCACCACTTGTAGATGGTCTGTGCTGTGCACTTACCGAAGTTGCTAAAAACGCACATACAAGTGTGCCTAAAGCAGTGTTTAATAAATTTTTATATGCAGTTTTCATGATGAAATATTATTAATTGCGAATTAAGTAAATCGGTTTTTAGTCGGTTTATGATTTATAGACTAAAATTTTGATAAACGGTTTAATGCGCAATAAACTATTCTGTAATTATAATCAAAAAACAGGCCTGGTTTTAAATAAAGCAATAATATTACAAATAGCTTTTAACCAGGTAAGTTAACATTGGCGTATTAATGTAAACATACGGAATTTACAGTGAAAACGATACATCGGAATAACAGGCAGGGGTAAAATTTGGTTAAAAACTTATAACTCCTCGGCGATAAATAAAAAAGGCTGATCAAAATGAAGGCTAAACAGGCCATCTTTTATGGTTTTATACAAATTATCACCAACCTTTTCCAGGCCTTCTGCCCGGAATTCTTTTGCCTGTGTTAATAATTCAATGGTTTCTCCTGCAGGTTTCCACTTGCTGAACCCCGGATTTACCGGGTATATTTTTTTACCCTCATTAAAAACAACCAGGTTTATTTGGGAGGCATAGGGTTCATAATCGGTTAGGTTTAATTCATCGGTTACAATGTTTACCGCGGGGAAGCCATTGCGGGTAAGTTGTTTTAAAGCGGCGCTTATTAAATTATCATCATTAGCCGGCATCAGCTTTACATCCGATTGAAAAACCTCATCAGTGTTATTGGTAATTATCCAATCTATTTTTATCCCGTAAGCATTCAGTTTTTCGGCGGTTTGCGGGGTAGTAATAACTGTTGGGCTCCATTCCAGCAACTGACCCAGCAATTCATCCGTAAAATTATCGAGGCCAAGCACTAGTAATGCGGGTTCCTGTTTTTCGCGAACTACGTGGTGTGATGACATGGAGGGGGAATTAGAAACAAGATAAAAGAAGTCAAGATTCAAGAAAGAACAGAAACAAATTTGGTTTAAAGATATCATTTTTAATACGACATCTTAAATCCTGACTCTTGACTTCTTGCATCTTGCTTCTCAAATCAATGGATCTTTTGATAAAACGCTTTCAATGCCCTGCCGGCATCAACAGCCAGGTTAACTGCCGCAGATACGGCTATGCCGTAAATCCCGGTTTTTATAAGCGGATCAACATCTTCAATATGGATGCCGCCTACCGCTATAACCGGGAGGGTTATTTCAGGATGCTTTTCCAGCTCGCGGTAACCTTCAAAACCAAGCTGGGGATAGTTATTTGCTTTGGTATTGGTAAGTGCAAAAGGCCCGTATCCGCAATAATCAACAACGCCGGTATTTTGAATGGCAAGCAAACGACTGATATTTGTTGCCGATGCCCCCAATGTTTTATCATCCCCGATGCTTTTGCGGATGGCTTTAAAATCAGCATCAAGATCTTCAATATGTACCCCCTGTGCATCAACTTTATCAAGCAGGTGGTAATGGTTGGTGAGGATGAGCGTAGCGCCCCAGTCATCGCAAAGCGCCGCAATTTCGTTTATCTCCTCGATCAGCTCTTCATCCGGCTTGGTTAAACAACGGTACTGGATCCAGTTTGCCCCGGCCTCGCAGGCAATAGTGGCCTGCTTTAAATGGCTGCGCGTACGCAGGTCCTGTGTTAGGTAATGAAATTTGGAAATGTATTTCTTCATGGTATTATAGTCCGAAAGTCAGTAAAGACCGAAAGTCCGGAAGATGCTTTTATTTAATGCCAAGTATTTGGTGGATCAGGTTATAGCCCTCCATCTTTTCTTCTTTCGGACTTTCGGTCTTCCCGACTTTACTGACTTCCCTTCAACACTTCCGGAATCGGGTGCCCTATGCTGCCGTTTGGCGCCTGTATATGCAATAAGGCGGCAATGGTGGCTGCAATATCTGTCATATGGGTTTCGCGGGTAAGGCTGCCATGCTTAACGCCCCAGCCCATAAATACCAGCGGGATATGGTTGTCATAAGGGTTCCAGGTGCCGTGTGTAGTGCCGGTAGGTCCGTTATCGCCAGAGCCATGGCCGGTAAAGTAAGCAGGCTTAAGGATGATCTGTATTACGCCGCTATGCTCAACGCTGTAACCATTTATAATCCGGGTGCGCAATGCTTCGGGAATATTGGCCGTTTGCGCCTTTTTCATATCTACAGCAAATGCAACCGCCGGGTCTTTTTCAAGGAAATTTATACAATCCTGTTTTAGCACGTCCTCATCCAGGTGCAGGTATCGTACATCCTTATAGTTAAAATTAACCTGGTAATTAGTAAGGCCCAATACTAAATGATCTGCTTTGTATTTATCCTGTAAATATTGATTTAAGTTTTTCAAAACCAATCCATCATCCCAAACATCAGCAGGAATTCCGTGGTCCTGCAAAAATTGGGTATTGTGCGCGGCGCCATGATCGGCGGTTAAAAAAACGGTATAGTTCCCTTTGCCAACTTTTGCATCAAGGTAAGTGAAAAATGTTGCAAAATCACGATCCAGCCTCAGGTAAGTATCTTCAATTTCAACAGCATTTACACCAAACTGGTGGCCAACATAATCGGTTGATGAAAAGCTGACTGCTAAAAAATCGGTTACTGGATGCTGGCCCAGTTGTTCGCCGTTAATGGCAGCAACAGCAAGGTCCAGCGTTAGTGTATTGCCATAAGGAGTTGAGCGGATGAGCCCTAAATTGTTTTTATACATGGCCGATGTTTTAACCGGCAGGGTAGGCGCATTCATACCTTTAAATTTGCCTTCATATTTATTACTGTCGGCAGTGCTTTGCAGGTAAGTATCTATAGGATAAAGGGAGGTCCAGTCCTGTTTTAAATAGGTTTCAGGCAATTTTTGATCATTAAAATCTTTTACCCACTGTGGCAGGTCCTGCATGTAATAAGTACTGGTGATCCAGTTACCACTTTTATCATCAAACCAATAAGCAGCATTGGCGGTATGGCCGGCAGGAAGAATCCCCCCGCGGTCTTTTAAAGCAATGCCGATAACTTTTGAGCGGAAATTAGTAGCCAGTTTTAACTCGTCAGTAACCGTAGTAGTTAGCATATTACGCGGCGACATTTTGCCGGCTGTTGAAGTGCTGCCAACTGTTTGTACCGTGGTGTCTTCGGCGCAATACATTGATTTGCCTGTAGCCTGGATAATAAAATCATTGCCGGCAATGCCATGGATAGCAGGCACCGAACCGGTATAAATACAGGTATGGCCCGGGCCGGTAAAAGTTGGGATATAATCAATCTGAGTGTTTTCGCAGGTAAAGCCTTCATTTAGTAAACGCTTAAAGCCGTTGTTTGAATAACGATTATAATAGCGATACAAATAATCCCAGCGCATCTGGTCAACAACAATCCCTACCACTAGCTTAGGGCGGGGAAGCTCGGTAGACACAGAAGCAACAGCGAGAGGTGCAGGTGCTATTTTTTTCTTTCTTGTTTGTGCCGATACAGAAACAGTGGCAAAGGCTAGTAATAATAAGGGTAGATGTTTAATTTTCATCTTAAAAAATTGTTAAGTAGCGCAAATATCAACAATGCAATTAAAATTCCATGTGATATTTCTGTTATGAATCACTGATGTTTGCTGATTATTTTGATGAAGCTGATATTATTGATGAAGCAATACATCAACCGGTTAACTCCAAATCAATCAGCTTCATCATAAAAATCAGCTTAAATCAGTGATCAAAGGCTAACAAAGCATGCTGGCTTGCCGTATGCAGATCGCGCCATGCCCTGTTAATTTCAGTTTCAGTGCTGGCCGCAGTTAAGCCGCATAACGGATAAAGCGTATCAACACTTTGCCTGCTTAAATGTGCAAGCTTGTGGCTGGTGATACTTACCTGGTTTAGCGTCTCTATGGGGATCTTGTTGTTATTTTGAATTGCATCCCATGAGTGCCCTACCGCTTCATAAAAATCTTTCCTTAGCAGGTCAAGTTCATTTTTCAGCTTCATTAGCTTGTTCACTAAAAACGTTCTTTGTGCATCTGCAAGTCTTGGCTGTTTTACTTTTTCATGGAAGAGGTCTTCGCACAGATCCATAAAATGAATAGCTATGCCGGATAGATTAACGGCTATAGTGGCCTCTGCCAATTGCAAAAAAGGATACAGGTATAATGGATCGGGGATAATTGCAGCTGCCGGGTCTATTTTGAATTGCCGGTTTGAGGATACTTCCAGGTTTTTAACTTCAAAAGAATCGCTGCCTGTAGCTATCATGCCAATATATTTCCAGGCAGGTAAAATATTTACATCCTTTTTATCAAATATAAAAGGCAATACCAGTGGCTCTCCATCATCTTTCAAAACGGGTTCGCCATTTTTTTGGATGCTGCAATTGGCAGTTATATGCGTAGTATGATGTACACCACTGGCATATTTCCAAGTGCCGTTTACAATATATCCGTTTGGGGTCATTTCGGCAATACCACATACTGCGCCGCTACCTGCCAGGCAAACTTTAGGGTCAATGAAGATTTCATTAGCAATTTCAGGAGCAATAAAACCACCGAACCAGCCGGCGCCGTTACAGAGGGTAACAACCCAGCCGGCGCTGCCATCGGCCCAGCTTACGGCTTCCTGCAGTTGCAACAGGCGGAGCAAGGTTACCTGTTGCCCCGTATAAACCTGGGGCACCAGCAGCTTAAACCAATGATTTTTATAAATAACCTTTAATTGTTCCGGGTGAAGCATGCCCAGCTTTTCAGCCCCGGCTGCGGTATTTCTTATAATGTTTACATCCTCAATATCAATAAAAACTGAGGGATGCGATATTGTGTTTTCCATTTTATTTTAGGTTAATAAAGTGTTTTCAGCAGCCTTTTCTTTTTTCCAGATGGCGAGCCACTCAAAAAAGCCAAAAAAGGCCACAATAAATAAAAACAGGGTAAGCGCCGAAAACATGATCAGGTTTTTATAGCACAGCAACGGGATGGCAAACAGGTTGGAGACGTTCAGCAAGATCCAATTTTCGAGCTTGCGTTTTGCCAGCAGCCACATCCCGGCCCAGGCCGTTGACGCCACCCAGGCATCCCATACAGGGACGTTTGATGTGGTGAAATTTTTGAGGATCACATAAAGTATCGGCCATCCGGCAAAAACAATCAGCAGCGTAATTATCCATTCCCTGCGGGTTGACCAGGTTATTTTTACAGGTGGCCCGTTCCGCTTTTTTATCCAGTGGTACCAGCCGTAAACGCTCATCACCAAATAATAAACATTCAGGGCCGACTCCGCATACAGCCCGGCCAGCAGCAAAATATAAATGCCGATAAATGTACCGGCAATACCGGTTGGGTAAAGCCAGATGTTATTCACTTTAGCCAGTAATACCTCGGTTACGCCAAACAGCACCGCCAGCCATTCCCAGATTGTAGTTTGGTTGACTTGATCGAGGAATAGTTGAATCCAATGATGTACATTCATTACTTAATATTTTTGTTCTTTAAAAAAGTGATGATATCATATTAGTCCGTTCAATTTCCCCTCTTTG
>JAQBOS010000277.1 GCA_028287925.1 Mucilaginibacter sp.
TTTACTTCCGCCGCTTAAAAAGCCCTGTGCATGCAGGTCGCCATCCCCATTACCATCAATGCCAGTTTGTACCAATGTATCGCCTGCTTTAATATTATCCTTTATCAGTTTAAGAACCCAAAAGCGGGCGTTAGGCTTGCTGTTTGTATAATTGATCATGCTTACATCAGGAAATTGCGTTGGGAAGCCAACCAGTTGCGATTCACCTATCACGTCTATCCCCTGCTTTGTAAGCTCAATAAAAAAGTAAGCATAAACCGCTGCCGAAAGGTTCCAGTATTCCTGGCTTATGGGTTGCCCGCGCATGGTTTCGTTAACAAATGTTCCCAGCTCATCAATATCTGTTTTTGTATTTGGCGATAACCTTTTACGGATATTTTCGATATAGCTAACCGTATTTAAAAAGTTATCTGCCTTATCAAACAGCGTATATTCATAAGCGTCAAACTTTTGCTTGTTATTAGCATTGGCATAACAATGGTACGAGATCCATTCAAGCGGGACTCCCGGCTTATGATTTTTAGGATTTAAAAAATATTCAAACCAATGCGGCTTTTCATAAGCGAGAGCCAAACCCACAAACTTTGTTTTTGGCGATACTTTATGAATTGCTGTAACCATCACATCATATACTTTGGTATACAATTCGGGTGTAAAATTATGCTCCAGGTCTGGCTCGTTTAACACCTCCCAGTATGGGAATTCATAATGATAGCCTGATTTATGATATTGCCCCAATTCATCGGTAAAGCCGCCTTTTGTGTACCAGCTGATAAGCCTTACGTAATAATCCGTCAGCTCTTTCATGGTAGAATCTCTAAGCTGCGTGCCGCCGCCATAGCTCCAGCCAACCTCGTTAGGATCTGCAGGATATAGTATCGGATGCTCGGTTTTAAACATCCACTGCGGGATGGTGCTAAAATTCATGATAGTGGAGTGCCCTTTTGTGGCCTCCAAAAAATCAATGGTCATGGGGTCTATCAAACTAAAATCCCACGATGTTTTTTTATCGGCAGGTGGTTCAAGCTCGGCAACAGCCAGCTTAGGGTAAGGGAACCAGGGCACATATCTTACAAAATCCGCATTCAGATCCTTTAGAGCGCTGAAAGAGCCATCATGCATAGCCGCACCTCTTCGTAGCATTGGGTTACCAACAACCTGTAAAGCAGCCGTTGATTTGGACACCATTATGTGGTTTTTCCATTGCACATTAAGCGCCATGTTTTGAGCCATGCAAACCTGGCCGCCCCAAAATAACAAAACCATGAGGGTAAGCTTTTTAATGCTGTGGGTTGATTGTTTTATAGATCTGCTGTACTGCATATTGTTATAATTTTAAATTTTTAATCCCGTACCGGCCAGTATAAACATTTAGATTTCTTAATGGTGAATTTGCCGGTAATTGATAATTAGTAAATGACTTTAGCTGCGAAGCCGAAGTAATTGCTGTTTTACCGGGAGCTTTAAAATCAGGTTTTATATTCAGGCCGATAACTTTTTCATCTTTTAGCTCTTTGCCTGTTTTAAGCGCCCAGGCATTAAGGTCAGTTATACCGTCTATATTAAATCCTTTTTCAAAGCTCCACCAGTTATTATTATGATACATTACGTCCCCCACTTTATCCTTTCCCCTGATGAGCGAATCTCTTCCTGCAAATATATTGTTGTAAAAGCGCAACCCCTTGCTTTTGCTTACTTCCGAAAAACTTATCGCAGCCACTTTTAAGTTGTAAATAATATTGCCATACACCTCACAATCGTAAAATTGCTTTTCATCGTCTGAGCTGTTCCAGATATAAAGTCCGGCTTGTGAATCGGATACAGTACCGTCATTTTCACTTATATTATATCTGAAAATATTATGATGCCAGGGGCTTGCTCCCCAGTATTGAAAAATACAATATCCGCTGCCCTGTTTCACATATGAAAGGCAGTACTGAACAGTTGAATTAGTAACGCCGCCATCCATATCAAACCCGCCTCCGTCAGCGCCACCTTTAGAAGTTTTGTTGCGGTATGACAGGCAATGCTGAATAATTACGCTATCAGCCTCATAAGCCCAGATCCCCACCGGGCCATTACCTGTCCTTGGCATATCCCAGCCATTATTTGTTGCCGTACAATGGTCTATTAATACATTTCTGCAATCGCCAACCACTATCCCGTTTCCGCTATGATTGGTAAGGTTTGTGGGATCACCCGGATTATTTTCAGCCCGGCAATTTAATATTTTGATGTTTTTACTTTCTCTTGCTTGATAAGGCCCTTCAACGGTAATCCCTGCCGACCCATTGTTATGCACAAATACTTTGTTTGCTATTATATTTTGTGTGGCGTATATAAGCAATCCCGATTTTTGAAAACCGGAAATATCCAGGTCATCCGCCTCAATTTTATTGCTGCTGATAACGGCCAATCCGTCTTTTATATTGCCGGACTTACGCCCCGAGCCAACAAGTGTAAGGCGCTGAAATTTAATGTTGCCGCCATTGTAAACCCTTATAGCCGAACTATCTTTAGCGTTTATAACAGCATGGCCCGGGCCATAAGAAGTAATTACCACCGGTTTTTGTACAGTGCCCTTAATATTTTTAGTAAGCAATAAAGTGCCGTTAAATGTTTGGCCCGATTTTAAATAAATAGTATCTCCTGCTTTTAAATGAAGGCTGTTTATTTTAGTAATAGTTTGGAATGGTTTGTTTTTTGTACCTGCATTGTCATCGCTCCC
>JAQBOS010000286.1 GCA_028287925.1 Mucilaginibacter sp.
GCCGGCGGCTTATCTATTGCAGCTGGGCCTGTCCTTGGTGGTTTGTTCATGCATATCAGCAACTGGCGGATGATATTTTTTGTTAACATTCCATTTTGCCTGGCAGGAATTTTACTAAGCTTTAAACTAAAAGAAAGTCAGCGCCATCCCAACAAAGGGTTTGACATTCCTGGGCAGCTTACCTGGATGGTTACCCTCACGGCACTTATTGCCGCTATTATTGAATGGCACCATTTAGGTTTTAACAATCCGATAATATATGGCGGACTTATTTTTAGCGCGATTATGCTGGTAGTTTTTCTGCTGATAGAAAGAAAGGCAACTGCACCAATTCTGCCACTGGACCTGTTCAGCTCTGCTAACTTTAATGTATTGATCTGGTTGGGTATTGTGCTTAACGGCTCCTATTACGGAACCGTGTTTGTTTTGAGTCTGTACATGCAGGACGTACTGCGTTACTCATCCCTTGCCGCCGGGATGGCTTTTTTACCTTTAACCACCGGCTTTATTATTTCAAATCTCATCAGCAGCAAACTGATGGCTAAGTATGGAACAAGAATTCCTATTTTACTGGGACTATCTATCGGAATAGCAGGGTTTCTTGCCTTACTGATAGCCAGGGCCGATACGCCTTACTGGCAATTATTTATTCCGTTCATCATTATCCCTATGGGGATGGGGCTTGCCGTACCGCCAATGACAACCAACATATTAGCAAACGTGGCAAAAACACGCTCAGGAACGGCATCAGCCGTATTAAATACAACACGGCAGGCAGCCGGGGCAATTGGAGTAGCTGTGTTTGGAACAATGGCCAATGGCGGCGCTGTTGCTATTGTACATGCAATTGGGATGAGCGCACTTATTTCGGCAGGTGGATTGATATGCAGCGCTGTGCTGATATTCAGGTATTTGAGAGTAACCTGAAGGCGGCCTCGTCAGATTTACGAAGTTTAACTCGGTGTGTTTGTTTTTAGCGGTCTCGTTGAGGGCTTTGCCGTTTCAAAACTTCGTAAATCTTATTATGATCAATCAATATTATTTAACAGTCTTCTTTGCTGGAGCGCTTTTTTCAGCGACCACTTTTTTTACCGGTTTTGGTGCAGCTTCAACCGCAGGGGCTTTCTTTTCTGCTGCTACGGGTTTTTGCGCTTTGGCAACAGGTGCAGCTTTTTTCGCAACTGGTTTTGGTGTTGCTGATTTCTCAGTTTTTGCCGGTTTGGCTAATTTTTTCGCAAGATTTTTTGCGCTTTTTTCAATCTCTTTTTCGATTTTTTTGGAGGTATGCCCCAGCTTTACAGCAAATGCTTTTAATTCAGCTATTAAACTGGTTTGGATATTTTTCTTAGCGGTTACTTGTGCTTGCTTAGCTGTTGATTTTGTGCTTTCTGTTTTCATTTGGTTTTGGGATTGCTGCAAAGGTAGGTTATATTAATGTTTGTTCAATGTTATCATTATGTTAACAGATTCAGGTAGCTTTAATATTAATTTATCAATGTACTAAAAATGAGGATAATATAAAACATGGCTCACGTGTATAAAGGCTTAATGGACCAAATTTCGTAATTGTAAAAAGTAGCAGCAAATCTGTAAATTGGTTTTCTCAATCGCCAAGTCCAAATTTATATTATGAAAAAACTTATTCTGTTTCTTTTTCTGGCAAATTTTAGTGTATACGCTCAGCAAAAATCTCCTGCATCGGTTCATAAAAAAGCAATAATAGTACTTACATATGATGACGCATTGATGTCGCAGTTAAATATTGCTATCCCCCAATTGGACTCCGCTCATTTAAACGGCACCTTTTTCCTTACCGGGAACATCACAGATGAAACCTTGCCAAAGTGGCGCAACGCTTTTAAACATGGGAATGAACTGGCTAATCACACGCTTTATCACCCATGTTTAATAACTGACGGAAAAGGGAACCCGGCAAACAATTCAGCAAATTATACGGTGTACGCCATACTCCGCGAAGTAGGTATGATGAACAACTTTTTGCATGCAATTGATAATGAAAAAATACATACGTATGCTTATCCCTGTACGGAATCAAAGGTTGGTGGTGTAAACTATATTGATTCTTTACGAAAGTCGGGTATAGTAAAATATGCACGGATGGGCGGCGATCAAAATGCTGTTATAACAGATTATAATAAACTTGATCCATTGCTGGTTCCGTCATGGGCTGTTGTGGGTAAAATTACAGGTGATGACCTGATTGCCTTTGTAAAAAAAGTACAAAAAGATGGCGGGATGGGCGTATTTATGTTTCACGGAGTTGGGGGTGATTATTTAACCACGTCAGCACAGGCGCATCGCGCGCTTTTAAATTACCTTAATAAGCACAGGGATGAAGTTTGGGTTACTACATTTAAACAAGCAATGGATTACCTTACTGGTGTAAAGCAATAAAAGGCTAAAGGTGCGTACTGCTTTTAATGGTTAAATAATGTGAGTTCGACATAAGCAAACGGTCACCTCACCCCAAACCCTTCTCCAACCGCGTTGAGGCGAAGCGCAAGTTTGTGGATCCACGCCGGCAAAGCGTTCCATTTTTACAAGCGGAACACCCGGAACAAAGTGGAACATGCTGATTATCAGAAGCTTTGCCTTGTATTGTGGATTAAATAGATGTAAGTAGCTGATAGTCAAGTACTATGTTGCCAACCCTTATATCGAACTCACGTTAAATAATAAAACAGGTTGTTAAATTGCTTACAACCATATAACTTGCTATGAATTAATACAATCAAAAAATAATGGCACATGCTGAAATAATATATGCAAGGGAATTAACCCTGCATCCTGATGAGTTTATTGATGTTTTAAAACGCAGCACGCTGGCAGAGCGAAGACCTGTTGATGATGTGGAACGGATCCGGAGCATGTGCCAGAATGCTAATTTAATAGTAACAGCCCGCAAAGACGGCAAGCTGGTAGGGGTAGCAAGATCATTAACTGATTTTATTTATTGCACTTACCTGTCTGACCTGGCAGTTGATGAAAGTCTGCAAAAACAGGGGATAGGAACCCGCTTAATAAAAGAAACCAAACTGCATTCGCCGCAGGCAAAACTGATCTTGCTCTCAGCTCCGGCTGCGGTTAATTATTATCCCAAAATTGGGATGATCCGTCACGATCATTGTTTTATGCTGGATAATGTAAATGATTTGAAAATATCTGACTAACATAAAAATTTAAAATATCATGAAAACTAAAAGGATTAATATACAAATGCGTTGGCTGGTTTCGGTAGTTTTTATGATGCTTTTTTTTCAAAGCGCCGTTGGACAAAACGCCTCTAATAACATTTATCAGTTTGATAATAATGCCGAAACCCGTTGGAGCAGCCCTGAAAATTTGAATGGAAAAAAAGGCAATGGAGGTAAAGAAAACGGCGGCGCTAAGGGCCATCCGAGCGATTCAATAGCTGCCGGCAGTTCAAAATCATTGCTTGACATCCAGGGATCGGGAATAATAAACCGCATCTGGATAACTATCAGCGACAGATCACCGCAAATGCTGCGTTCATTAAAAATTGAAATGTTTTGGGACAACGAAAAGAAACCTGCAGTTTCAGCCCCGTTTGGCGACTTTTTTGGTGCAGGCTTAGGTCGTACAACTGCTTTTCAAAACGTGTTTTTCGCTGACCCTGAGGGACGTTCGTTCATCTGTTACATTCCCATGCCTTTCAAAAAAGCTGCCCGGATTGTTGTAACCAATGAGTCGCGTAATAAATTACGCGACATTTACTTTGATGTTAATTATAGCATACTTCCTGAATGGAATAACACCAATATGTATTTTCATGCTTATTGGCACCGCGATACAGCTACCGTTTTGGCACAGGATTTTGAGCTGCTGCCTGCGGTTAAGGGGCGGGGGCGGTTTTTGGGTGTAAACATCGGCGTTAATGCTAATCCGCTATACCGTAAATCGTGGTTTGGCGAAGGGGAAGTAAAAATGTACCTGGATGGCGATAAGGATTTTCCATCCATAAATGGCACGGGGACAGAGGACTATATCGGAACAGGATGGGGTCAGGGCAAATTTATTAACCAATATTCAGGCTGTACGTTTGCAAACGATACTTTATTGCAATGGGCATTTTACCGTTTTCATATTCCGGATCCCGTTTATTTTAAAACGGATTGCCTTGTAACCATGCAGCAGGTTGGCGGCGATATGAGAGATCATGTTTTGGCCTTTCAATTAGCTAAAGCGCCGCTGATCCCCATAACTATTTACGATGGTAAATTGCATACTTACTACAAAAAAGGTGAAGTATTGCAATTGAGTAGGCCCGGTTTGCCAAACGGCTGGACAAATTTTTACAGGTCGGACGACGTATCGTCAACAGCTTATTTTTATTTGGATACACCAACTGACGGCTTGCCTGCAATTCAATTGGTTGCTATCAGGAAAACACAGCTTCGGGATAAGCCGGCCAGGTAATCAGAATAACAACTGCCAAATTATCAAATTCCTGCGCTCTGCCTGGTAAGTATAATATTCATTTCGTTATTTTATATAACAGGAAAATATTGTTATCTTTTTTTAGTTAAAGTTCCGTTAAAAGGATTTAAACATAATAGATTTGTTTGCGTTAATAAGTTCAGATCAAGGCAGCTAAAGAGAATCGATAAAGAATGAGTAAAGTATTTACAATAACAAAGGGACTGGAGAATATGGGAGCGCTGCGTACAGGCGGCCAGGGTTCTGTTTATAAGGGCAGGCGCATAGGGCCGATAATAACCGCTGTTAAGTTACTTCCCACACCTATACATAGCGAAAGCACAGAGGATAAAAATTACCGGAACTTTTTGAATGAAGTAGAAAAACTAAAAAAGGTAAATGAGATCCCTAATCCTAACGTTGTTAAGATCTTAAACTCGGGGATTACCGAAAGTGGCTCATTTCCTTTTATAGAGATGGAGTTTATAGAAGGCCCCGACCTGGAAGACTTGCTGAAACCACCTCATGAAAAGATTTTTACCATAAAGGAAGTGATAAAGCTGGCCGACCAATTGGCATGCGCACTTTCCCATTGCCATAAGGTGGGAGTTAAACATGGGGATATTAAAGGCAATAATGTAAAGTTCAATAATAATTCTGGGAACTATGTTTTGCTGGATTTTGGTTTGTCGGTAATGTCTGACGAGCAACGGCGAAGCAGTATGCGGCATGCCGGGGCGATAGAGTTTATGGCACCGGAGCAAAATGAAGGTAAAATGCTGTTCCAAACGGATATATACAGCTACGGTGTTATTTTGTATGAATTGCTTGCCGGCCAGGTTCCATTTCCATTAAAGGATAACGGAGAAACGGCGAGAAATAATGTAATGCTGTCACACATGGAATCGCCCGTGCCTGATATTTTACAGCTCCGTAAAATAAACTTTCCTGATGATTGGCCAAAACGCGAATTGCAGATCCCGGAATGGCTGTTGCAAATGATAACCAAATGCCTGGAAAAATCACCTGAAAAAAGATATGCTAACGGAACCGAACTGAGCGATGTAATTGCAGAAAGCAGCATTAAAGAGATAAGGGTTGAAGTGGTAAAAGAAATTGCAGCCGCTGCCATACCCCCTGCTCCAATAGTAATACAACGCCCGAATTTGCAGCCCCAGCCAGGCATGATGCAGATCTCGCAGTCTGTATTTGCCGGGCTGATGATCTTATTGATTGGATTTATGGCTTATTCAGCATATTCCTTGTTTCGCCCGGTTCCTAAAGCGGTGCCTGTTAGCACAATATTACCTGATACAGCGCGGATAAACGATAGCTTCAGGAAAGCGGAGCAACAGCGTATAATTGATTACAGGAATAAAAGGAAGAAAACAGATTCCCTTACACAAGACATCATTAAACAACAACAAAAAAATCCTGCCGACAGTACAAAAAAGGACTCAACAGGCAATAACCAGTAAATAATTAAATGGATCAAAAAACTTCTATCTGGCAGCGTATGGGGATACAGGACTGGTTTTTAACCAATCCTGATAATGGTAAATCAAAGAAACAGGTTATACTAACCCCTGATGATGTTTACAATTACGTTATTGCAAAATTTACTGATTCAATTCGCCAACTCTCATTTGCAGACCGGATTGTTTTTTACCACGAGTATATCATCAGCTTTAACTCCGAAGATTATAAAGAGTTTATAGATAATAAGCAGGGTTTATTAGGCCTGATTGTAAATGAAACGGTAAAGAAGTTTTATGAGTTATTAGGCCAGTACCGTGCGGCCGGTAAAACCGTTGTGCCTTCCAGCTCAAAATGGGTATTCAGGCTGGTTTCACATCCGGATTATGCCAGGGGCGATATTGGCTTTATTGGCAAGCTGCTGCCGGGAAGTAATAAAAAAGAGCAGAACCTGCGGGTAACATTTATCCCCCGCCAAACGGGCATCGCACAAACGTTTGATATAAGCGAAGATGTGCTTAAAAGCTTCAATTATTATAGTGAAGGATATTACGAGCTTCCGTATATGGAGGATTTGGATTATGATGAGAAGGGTGCTGTAAAACCCGGCAAGAAATACCACGCCAGGTTTGAAACCATCCTGCCTGAAAAACAATTTGCCGGGAAAAAGGTGGAATACATAATGAATGATGATGAAATAATTGTTTCGGGGGAAGATGAAACACGGGAAGACTCAAATATTTTTAAGATCCCTACTGAATGGGTGAATACGCCGCACCTGCGGATCCGATTCAATAAATCTGACGGGAAATTTTATCTGGCATCTTTTGGTGAGTTAACCATTCTTAATGAACAGGAGATAACCCGCAGCGATATTAATTCACCTTCCTGGGTTGAGCTCCCTGTAAATTCTAAAATATTATTGAACGGTATAGTAGGGGTTAATTTATTTAAATCGTAGCTCATATGTCGCAAATTTTATCGGTGGGGTTACTGGCAGTTTGTACTGCATTGCTTGCAACTCATTTTTTAGAAATTAAAAAATCCCGTAAACAAAATGACTGATCAATATTTTGGCATAACAGATACCGGTAAAGAGCGGCAAAATAATGAAGATGCTTTTATTGCCCGGCAAGGTGCGGATAACCGCTTCATAATTGCTTGTGTAATAGATGGCGTAGGTGGGTATGCAGGCGGAGAAATAGCCGCCGGATTAGCCCGCGAAGCAATCCTTAAGCGTTTGGAAAAACCATCCGGCGATGTTATATCAATGATCATTGACTGTTTTGAACTGGCAAATGAGCGGATTATAGAGCAAAAACAGCTTATTAAGGAGTATGCACAAATGAGCTGCGTTTCAACGCTGGCTCTGGCTGATATTGCGAACAACCAGTTCTACTATGCTCATGTTGGCGATACCCGGCTATATTTACTAAGAGACAATTCATTGGTGAAGATCTCGCACGACCAGTCATTCGTTGGGTTTTTGGAGGAATCTGGCAGATTATCGGAAGAAGAAGCAATGAATCACCCTAAGCGTAACGAGATCAACAAAGCACTGGGATTTGAAAGCCATTTAGGAAAAAATACGGATTATATAGAAACCGGGCAGTCGCCTTTTCTTTCCGGCGATCTGCTGTTGTTATGCAGCGATGGACTTACAGATATGCTTGGCAGCGCAGAAATTACTGCGATTTTGACCAAAGAAGTCCCGTTGAAGCAAAAAGGCAAG
>JAQBOS010000293.1 GCA_028287925.1 Mucilaginibacter sp.
AGCAACCCGTTCCTGGCGAAGTTTTACAAGGATATCCCCTTTGAGGCATTAATGGAAAATTGTCCAAACAAGACCAATGCACTGAAAGTGCTTACTAAGGTATTTTCAACAAAAAAGAGCAATAAAATACATCGTTTGCTGGTTGACCGCCTAATCAAAAAGGAAATAGCAGCGCTGATCACGCCCAATTACGATATGACCATTGATCAGCGGCTTGAAAGGTCGGCCTGCGCGAAAATCAAAACCAAGGATGACATTTGGCAAATGGACCAGCAAAAAGTAGACGGTGTGTATTATAAGATCCACGGCTCAGCAGACCATCCAGATTCAATAATTTTCACCCTTAGCTAGGAAGAGAATTGATCGAATGGCAACGTAACCTGTTAAAAGAACTCAGTCACGGAAAAACAATGATCTTTATTGGCGATAGTGGTCGGGACTTCGATATTTGCCCCCTGATTGCTTTTGACCGGCTATATAGCAGGATCATTTGGCTGCACTACGGGGAGATCAAAGACATGTCGCCCTATGCCAGTTACCTGCTCAGTTCTAACCCCGCAAACCTGGTGCTGGCGGGGACCTTTGTATGTTCCTGGAAAAATTGTTCGGCAGTAAATTAAGCATGACCTCGGCTTGGACTAAATTTGACGCGGAGCTCTTTAGCCTTACCAAAGCCGAGCTCATCCAATGGCGCATTGCCGTCCTGGACCGGCTGGCCTACCCGGTACTCGGGCTGCCGCTTTTAAAGCTGTACAGCGACCAGCTTGATCCGGTGTTTTTCCAAAATGCCCAAGCAGGCTTTTATGGCCATCGGGGAAATTACAAAGCAGGCTATAAACTTTGTGCAAAAATGGCAAACGATCAAAGCCCACTGCTGCAAAACCAGATCCAATCATGGATCACAGCAGCCGGATTTGCTACAACCTACGACAATTATTGGCTAGCCTGGCGTTATGCCGCTAACGCAGAACGCCTTTTGTTGGATTTGAAAGACAATCCGGCCATGGAATTGACATTCCTAAGAATGAAACTCACCTTCTTGATGATCAGGAACCAATTTGCCGGCCGGCTTAAATTAACCTGGTTGCAAAAAATAATACAAAAAGAAGCAACAGCCGCCTACGAGCTGCTCTATGACCAGCTGATTCACACGGGCCTGTGGACCGAGCGTCAAATCGTTACCCATATGGCAGAACGCCTGAACCCTCCCCAAAAAAAACAACCGCTCTCCTTACCATCTGATCTGGGTTATCATAACCTGGGGATGCCCAGCATGGACATCATAAATGTAAAAGACATGGTCCACAGCAACAATCCCGAAAAGATTGTTGATGGACTTACCAAGATCAATAACTCGATCCGAAAAGCTGAAAAATTTGGCGTTGTAACAGAGGTGTGGAAGCAATCCCGCCTAAAAATCATCAAACAACCATTAAGCGCCGTGAATCGTCAAAAATACTTTAACAAATGGTGGCTGAACCTGCAAAAACCAGAGTATTGCTGGTGGCTGAAGTTGGTTTACATGGCTGATTATGCTATAGTTCGGTTCAAATTTTATTTAAAAACAAAATTCGCCAACTAATCGCTTTTTCAACCCTGTAAAACTGTTATACTATTTTTACGATCTGTGAAGCAGGCAACCACCTGCATTTTGATAATGTTTAGATTAAAATCCCTAAGCAGCGAGTGTAAGGGGATTTTTATTTATTACATTTCTTCTCTCAAAGAGCAAATTTAATCGTCAACGTTTATCTTCCTGTTTAATTGTCAATTATATAATTAAGGTATTGACATCGCAGTTGGGACAAAATGTTAATTAAATACGCAATTTACTAACATTATTAGCAGGGGCACTAATATCCCTGAAAATTAAGTTAAATTTGATAACCTAATGAAAATAAAATGGATAAGATTAAATTTAACTACAGAACCCACGAACTTTACCCTGTTCAGCTAAATATATCACAGGAAGAAATAGCGAAATTCGAAGCAGACTGTAAAGATAAATTACAAAGAAAATATAGTAAAAGTCTTATTTCACCTAGTGTAGAGGTAATAATTTCCAAAGACGGAACTAAAATACTTAATATTCATGCTTTTGCAGAAGGAATATTACAATAGTATATAATTGGTTTTGGATTAATAGTTTTCAATCATTCTTTCTATAGAAATTTTTCTGTTTAGAGTCGTATCGGATGCCTTTATCTGACAAATAGAGAATCCCAAGCATCGGACTAAATACAATCTGGCTCACATCAATAGACTTGCACATATATTTAACTGCTTTACAAAAGATTTTTATCGGAAAAACCTTTATATCTTAAATAAGGATTTCATTACAATAACAGGTAGGCGACAGATTTGAAATGTTATGGCAGATAAAAGTATATATGCTGTTTTTGGTAAGTTTATAATTCCAAAGGTTTGTAAAGTTACCAGAATTGCTAAAACCAAAACCCAGGTAATCATTATTGCAAAGGACCATCGTGCATAGATGTGCTTTAAAATATTATCCTGATTGTTTTCTTTTATACTTACATTAGCTTTAACAGAAATAATTGGATTAGTTTCTGTTGGCACATCAACGTTTGATTCTCCTTTTGAAATTATTTCCTTTTTCATGTTTGGCTAATTTGATACAATTCCAATTAAACTGAGTTAAAGTTTTATTTACGTAATTAATGGTGTATAGTTATTCTACTTATATTAATCATATTGATAATCAATTGATTATAAAATATTTATTTTTTTGTGAAACCTTTTTAATCGCATTTCGTAATACGGGTACAATTGATGTACTAATCTTTTCGATGTAGTACCTC
>JAQBOS010000318.1 GCA_028287925.1 Mucilaginibacter sp.
GTTGCCTGGTAATTGGCTACGGTGGAGATACGGCCAACGGGATACTAAAAAAAAAAACACCGATCTAAGTTCTTAGATCGGTGTAATCAATATTAAATCGGTGAAATCTAAAAAATCACACTGAAAAACTTTCGCCGCAGCCACAAGTTCTGCTTGCGTTAGGGTTATGAAAGTTAAAGCCTTTACCATTTAGCCCGTCAGAAAAATCAAGCTCTGTACCGGCAAGATAAAGGAACGATTTCATATCCAGGGCAATACGGATATCGCGATCTTCAAAAAACTGATCGCCTTTTTTCATTTCGTTATCAAAGTCAAGGTTGTATGATAAACCTGAGCATCCACCACCCTGAACAGATACCCGCAGAAAATACGAAGCATCAAGCCCCGAATCTGTCATTTGGTTATATTTTTTACTTTTTGATTTATCAGTTATTGTTATCTTTTTTATTTAGATCTTAGATTTGAAACGTGAGATTTGAGATAGATCAAATCGTGTTCCAAATCTTTAAAATAATTCTTAAAAGATATTTGATTGACAGATATGATCTCAAATCTCATATCTAACATCTCAAATCTTCTTAGTGATGTACTTTTTCGCTTTCAATTGGCGCCATGCCGTTTTTTACGCGATAATCATTAATTGCTGCTTTTATAGCATCCTCTGCCAATACTGAACAGTGAATTTTTACCGGTGGCAATGCTAATTCTTCAACAATATCCATGTTGTCAATCTTCATGGCATCGTCAATGCTTTTTCCTTTAAGCCATTCTGTAGCTAATGATGATGACGCGATTGCAGAGCCGCAGCCAAATGTTTTAAATTTAGCATCAGTGATCATATTGTTGTCATCAACCTGGATCTGCAGGCGCATAACGTCGCCGCATTCAGGGGCACCAACCAAACCGGTACCTACTTTGTGGTTACTTTTATCCAAAGTGCCAACATTGCGGGGGTTGGTATAGTGATCGATTACTTTTTCTGAATAAGCCATATTTTTAGTTATTGAATTAGTGATTTATTGAATTAGTGATTTTAATCCCAATCCGTTATTTTATTCTTTTTTGCATCCGCACATTCGCACATCCGCATATTTGCACATTACTTAATGTTCTGCCCACTCAATTGAGTCAAGGTCGATTCCTTCTTTAAACATTTCCCACAGCGGAGAAAGCTCACGAAGGTGTGTAACCGATTTCTTGGTTACTTCAATTGCATAGTCAACTTCTTCGTCGGTAGTAAACCTGCCTAAACCGAAGCGGATTGATGAATGCGCCAGGTCGTCTGATAAACCTAAGCTTTTCAATACGTATGATGGTTCTAAAGAAGCCGATGTACAAGCTGAGCCCGAGGATACAGCCAGATCTTTCATCGCCATCATTAAGCCTTCACCTTCAACGTATTTGAAGGAAATGTTTGCCACATGTGGTAAACGATGTTCAACATTGCCATTTACGTAGCTTTCTTCAAGCGTTGTTAACGATGCCTGTAACCTGTCGCGCATTACAGATAAACGTTTTGCTTCGCTTTCCATTTCTAAACCACACAGCTCGCATGCTTTGCCAAGGCCAACAATGCCCGGTACGTTTAAAGTACCTGAACGCATGCCGCGCTCATGGCCGCCACCGTCCATTTGGGCGGTAACTTTAACCCTTGGACCTTTACGGCGTACATATAACGCGCCAACTCCTTTAGGTCCGTATATTTTATGAGCAGATAAAGCTAATAGATCAATGCCATCCCTGTTAACATCAACGGGGATCTTACCAACCGCTTGTACAGCATCTGTCATAAACAGCGCGCCATATTTGTGAGCTATAGCGGAAATTTCTTTTATCGGTTGGATAACACCTATCTCATTATTACCATACATTACCGACACCAGGATGGTATCGTTTGTCATGGCTTTTTCAAGCTCTTCAAGATCAAGCAGGCCGTCTTCCTTAACCGGCAGGTAAGTAACTTTTCCGCCAAGTTTTTCAACGTGTTTGCAGGCGTCAAGTACCGCTTTATGTTCGGTAACCGTAGTTATTATGTGGTTCCCTTTTTCTTTGTACATCTCAAATACGCCTTTTATTGCAAGGTTATCTGACTCGGTAGCGCCTGATGTAAAGATAATTTCCTTATCACTTGCGCCAATTAACTTGGCCACCTGCTCACGTGCGTAATCAACGCCTTCTTCGGCTACCCAGCCGAAAGGATGGTTACGGCTTGCAGCATTGCCAAATTTTTCATTAAAATAAGGCAACATAGCTTCAAGAACCCGTGGATCCATGGGCGTTGTGGCGTTATTATCTAGATAAATCGGAAGATTCATAAGTAAATATTATTAACGACTACAAAGATAGGTAAACTTTTATTTAAAATCATTCAAAACAAGATGTAATGTAAGCTAAACCAGCATTAATTTACAATATTTGGACATGAATAAGATCGAGCATATCGGCATAGCGGTTACAAGCCTGAAAAGTGCAGGGGAGATCTATGAAAAACTGCTGAATATCGCTATTTATAAAACGGAAGAAGTGCTTTCCGAAGGCGTTAAAACGGCTTTTCTGCAAACCGGACCTAACAAAATTGAGCTATTGGAGGCATCGAACCCGGAGAGTCCGATCGCTAAGTTTATTGCCAAAAAAGGGGAAGGGATCCATCATATTGCCTTTGAGGTTGATAACATCAGGGCTGAGATGGAACGGCTTAAAAACGAAGGATTTGTGTTGTTGAATGAGGAGCCAAAACTAGGAGCGGATAATAAACTAGTGTGTTTTGTGCATCCGAAGAGTGCGAATGGGGTGCTGATAGAGTTGTGCCAGGAACGAAAATAAAGGAGCGGGATAAAAGTTTTGCGTTAGGGATAGCAGCGGATACCGGCCATGTGGTTAAGGCCTGTGTAGTATGAGCGGATAGCCCGACCCGCTTCTATCAGCGGGAACGCCCATATTTTCTGAACCGGGATTAAACAGATTAAGGGATTTTTGGGATACTTGTCGATTATAAATATTCGTCCTGTATCATTTTAAAAACAAAATCTGATAAATCCTAAAATCCGTTTAATCCCGGTTCAGACAACCTCGCGAAGAAAGACGCAATGCATTGCGTCTCTACGTAAGATCTAATCACAAACATTCATCAATCAACTCCTCACAAAAAATAAAATACCCTTTTCATATTAAAATATTATTACTACATTTGCACCTCTTTTATAAGGAAAGTTAACACGCAATGAAAAAAGATCTGCATCCATCAAACTATAGGTTAGTTGTTTTTAAGGATATGTCTAACGAATATTCTTTTATAACCAAATCATGCATCGATAGCCGCGAAACCATAAAATGGGAAGATGGCAACGAATATCCGCT
This sequence comes from Mucilaginibacter sp., assembly GCA_028287925.1. Classification (GTDB taxonomy): domain Bacteria; phylum Bacteroidota; class Bacteroidia; order Sphingobacteriales; family Sphingobacteriaceae; genus Mucilaginibacter. The sequence continues at coordinate 3,358 of JAQBOS010000318.1, forward strand.
GATTAAACTTGAAATTTCTCATACTTCACACCCTTTTTATACCGGTAAAATGAAACTGGTTGATACTGCAGGTCGTATTGATAAATTCCGTACCCGTTACAACAAAAAGTAATTTTGTTTTTTCGATAAAATATTTACAAGTCTCCCGGTACATCGGGGGACTTTTTTTATTTTTGCACCATGGCAATTATCTTATTCGACGATAACGCACACCAAACACTTCTGCCTTTAACTTTTACCCGCCCGGTAGCCGACCTGCGCATTGGCATATTTACCATTGCCGAAAAGTGGGCCAAACATTTGAACCAGGATACTTCTTTTCATACCCAACACTGGCTTCAAGGAAAGTTTCCTTTAAAAATTGAGCAGGATAATATATTTATTTACGGCGGTGTTTGTCCCGACGAATTTATTACAGAAGCTATTGACCGTTTGCAAAACGGCGAAGCTTTAAAATATGGCGATCAGCTGCTGGCTGTTAAGTTAAATGAAACCGATGCCGCTGATTTTAACCCTAATGCTGAGTTTTCATCGGTTACAGTTTTAGAAAATACACCTTTAATGATCAGGTTTCCCGAAGATATTTTCAGGAAGAACGATATTGAGCTGCGTAAAGACTTTAACCTGCTTACCAAAGGCCGCACCAGCGCAACCATCAGCTCAACAAACACCATTATAGGCGATAATTTTTTTGCTGAGGAAGGCGCTATAGCAGATTGTTCAACTTTTAACACTACTAACGGACCTATTTACCTGGCCGGCAATACAGAGGTTTGGGAGGGAACTCACATTCGCGGCGCGTTTGCTATTTGCGAGCATTCGCAGGTTAAAATGGGGGCCAAGATCTATGGAGCAACAACTGTTGGCCCATATTCAAGGGTAGGCGGGGAGCTTAATAATGCTGTAATATGGGGCTATTCATCAAAGGGGCATGAGGGCTACCTGGGTAACTCTGTATTAGGCGAGTGGTGTAACATCGGTGCTGATACAAACAACTCGAACCTGAAAAATAATTATGACGATGTAAAGCTGTGGGACTATACCGCGCAACGTTTCCGTAAAACGGGCCTGCAATTTTGCGGCTTAATTATGGCTGACCATGCCAAATGTGCTATAAATACCATGTTTAACACAGGTACGGTGGTAGGTGTGAGCGCAAACGTTTTTGGCGCAGGTTTTCCACGAAATTTTGTTCCTGATTTTTCATGGGGCGGCGCGCAAGGCTATGATGTTTACTCTATTAAAAAGATGTTTGAAACAGCAGAAAGAGTATTTGCCCGCAGGGAGCATCGTGATTTTGATGAGAATGAAAAACATATATTACAAACCGTATTTGAATTAACTGAGGGATTCAGGAGGTTTTGATTAGGTTTTGAGAGGTTGCAGTTGTTGTAAAGGTTGTAAAAGTTAGAAACCAACTACAACAACTCCAATTTTTACAACCACTACAACTAATAACAAACCATAACAACACAATCATGAGAAAAAAAATTGTTGCCGGAAACTGGAAAATGAACCTTGATTATAACGAAGGTTTAGGCTTGTTTTCTGAAATAATAAATATGTTTAAAGACGAAGCTACCGGCAAACAACAGGCTGTTATTTGCAGTCCGTTTATTCATTTGCATAGCCTGGCGCAATTGGCAAAAGGCTATACCAATGTTGCAGTTGGCGCACAAAACGCACACCAGGCTGAATCTGGTGCTTATACCGGTGAGATATCAGCAAAAATGATAAAATCTGTTGGTGCTGAATATGTTATATTGGGACACTCTGAACGCCGCCAGTATTTCGGGGAGACTAATCAGTTGCTTGCCGCAAAAACAGATACCGCATTAAAAAATGATCTGAAACCAATCTTTTGTATCGGTGAAACTTTACAGGAAAGGGAAGCGGAAGAGCATTTCAGTATTATAAAGAGCCAATTGGTTGAAGGCGTATTTCACCTTGACGAAACCGACTTTGCAAAATTGGTAATTGCCTATGAGCCGGTTTGGGCTATTGGTACAGGTGTAACTGCATCGTCGGATCAGGCACAGGAAATTCATGCGTTTATCCGCATCGAGATCGCTGCAAAATACGGGCAGGAAATAGCGGCAAATACCACTATTTTATACGGTGGCAGCTGTAACCCTAAAAATGCTCCCGAGCTTTTTGCACAGCCTGATATTGATGGCGGTCTTATCGGCGGCGCATCCCTTAAATCGCGCGATTTTATTGATATTGTGAAAGTCTTTAATTAGAGAGATCAGAGACTGGAGATTAGAGATTAGGCCGAAACGCGATAATTTTATTGAGTTATTAAACTTTTACCTAATCTCTGGTCTCTAACCTCTAACCACTGCTGAAAGCATGAAACACCTGATAAAAGTTATTCTGCCGCCATTTATAGGCTTTTTTATTTTCTTTGCTGCGGTAAGGTATAGCTCGCTGTATTTTACTTTGCAGATAGATAAAATGGGTGCGGGTGATTTGAGAAGTTTCATGGCATTCTACAGATATACATTGCCTTTACTGTTTATTGTTGGGGTATTAACCCAAATAGTGGTAATAATGCCGGTATGGAATGGCATGGAAAGAAAGACAGTGGCCGATAAGGTAAATGTTATAGTCGATCTTTGTTTTATTTGCCTTGTTTTTGCTCTTGGGATCAGCTATGCCATTTGGGACCCGCAGCGCGGAATTAATAATCTTGTTAAGCTGGTAGGTTTTATGACCGCGGTACAAATGGTTTATTGGTTGGTTAACCTGCTGGTATTGTACTTTTTTGAGGATCGCTGATCACTGATTTTGCTGATTAATGGATGAAGCTGATCATATCTGTTTTTTGAGTCTCAAATCTAATGTCTCAAATCTCATATCTAAAAAATGAACTACTACGAATTACTTTTTACCACCATAACTACCGAAGATTACCAGCAGGACTTGCTGATAAATGCTTTAGGCGAGATAGGTTTTGATACTTTTGAAGAGCTGGATTTTGGATTTAAAGCTTATGTTCCTGTAACTGATTTTAACCAGGAGAAGCTGGACGAAACTTTATTATTTTACCAGGACCTGTTTACTTTTAGCTATGAAATAACACTTATCCCTCAAAAAAACTGGAATGAGGTATGGGAAAGTAATTTTGAGCCGATTGAGATTGGCAAGCAAATTTTTGTACGTGCAACATTTCATCAGCCTAAGCCTGAGTTTCCTTACGAGATAGTGATCGACCCTAAAATGGCTTTCGGAACGGGGCATCATCAAACCACCTCAATGATGCTTGAGCTGATCCTGGAAAATGATCTTGCCAATAAAAAGGTGCTTGATATGGGCTGCGGAACCGGGATCCTCGCCATTATGGCTTCCAAATTGGGAGCTGTTGCAATTAGAGCAATTGATTACGACCCGGTTTGCTATGCCAGCACTATTGAAAATGCCCAGTTAAATAATATCGAAAATATTACAGCGCTTTGCGGCTCAAAAGAGGTGATCCCCAATGAAATCTTTGATATCATCCTGGCCAATATAAACCGCAATATCCTGATCGATCAAATGGAACGCTACAGCGAGGTGTTAAAAACTGATGGTGAAATATATTTCAGCGGCTTTTATGAGACCCCGGACCTTGATATAATTACAGAAGAAGCCCGTAAATATGGGTTAAAATACATCAGCCATAAAAAAAATAAAGAGTGGGTGGCCGCTAAGTTTGTAAAATAAGTGTGCGATGCACACCTTCTAAATTACATTTAGGTTAACTGTATGTAAATATTAAATTTTTTTTTATATTTTTAGTGTTGCTAAATGTGAGTGATATCCTAATTCCGAGATGAAAACGTACCTGGTTCCTATTGATTTTTCGGAAACAGCTGCTCATGCAGCTGAGTTTGCTGCTGCCTTAAGTCATCAAACGGAAGTTACGCACATTGTTTTATTGAATGCCTATTATGTATCGGTGTATGAAACAATGCTGCCCAATCCTGATATGGTGCTGGTAAAGGATGAAGAAATTGAACAAAATGCAGCCGACAGGTTAAAAAAACTGGAAGAATTCAAAAAAAGGCTTTCCAATAAAGTTAGACCGGGCGTTGAAATAAGTACGCATTTAAACCGCACACATTTAGTACGCGCAGTAGTTGAAAATGTAATCAGTAAAAATGCCGATCTTGTTATAATTGGCACCACAGGGAACAGTAGCAATGCTGATGCAAAAATAGGAAGCCACGTGGTTAAAATATCAAAAACCTGTCCGGTACCGGTAATAGTTGTGCCACCGGCCTACAGTATTGAAAATATAAGCCGTGTGGTTGTTGCCTGCGATTTTAATAAAGTTACTGAAATGGCTCCTTTGGCATCACTTATGAAGCTGCTTGCCAGGAAGAAATTTGACCTGCTGGTGGTAAATATTAATAATAAAACCAATGGCTTAACAGATAATGCAGAGAAAATAGCCGAAGGCACCACTTTATATGAAGCGCTTAAACAACACGATCCCAGGTATTATTTTATTAACGGAACGAATATTATTAACGGAATACTGCAATTTGCAAAGCATAATGATGCGCAAATAGTAATAGCGTTACCACATAAATATAGCTTTCTGCAATCGCTGTTGCATACCAGTGTTTCGCAGCAATTGTTGGAAAGCACTGCTGTACCGGTACTGTTGTTAAAGTAAGTTAATTGTTGCCAAAACACGTATAAAAACCGTATATTAGATATTAATAATAATTATGAATATATTAGAGTTTTGAAAGCAATAAATTAACTTCACATTAAAATAAAATATTATTCAAAATTGTTGATAATTAGATAGATATTGAATATAATTGTAGCATTATTAACTATAGCGAAATCTTTTAACCTTTAATATTAAATGAAAACACTCGGAAAAAAAATCAGGTTATTACGTCATCAAAAAGGATGGAGCCAGGAGGATGTTGCCAAAAGATTGGACATCTCTATCCCGGCCTTTTCAAAAATTGAAACGGGAATAACCGACATTAATTTATCACGACTTGAGCAGATAGCAGCTTTGTTTGAAATGTCCGTAGTTCAGTTACTTACTTTTACAGATTCTGAGCAAGATCAAAAAGTGATCAACGAATTGGAAACCATTAACAAAAAATTAATGGATCGGGAAACAGAGGTTATTGATCTGCAAAAGAAGGTTATTGAGTTATTTGAAGAGTTAAGGCACAACAGGGTAACCGCCTGATATTAATTATCACGAATGGGCTCTGATTGAATATACACGAATTCGCTCGAATTTATTCGAATTTCACGAATTTGTTAATAGGTAAAGGGCTTTATCAAACTAACCCA